>DASPVY010000132.1:0-13557 GCA_035622115.1 Candidatus Acidiferrales bacterium | reverse complement strand
CGCAGGTCGAAATAATCCACCGCGAGCTCCGATTGAATTGTCAGCCGGGTGTTTTCAAGGTCCGCGGCGCTCGCTTGCGCGTTCGCCACATTGGAACGAACCGTATTGCGCACGCGGCCCCACAAATCCGGCACCCACGTGGCCTCGAACGGAAGTTCGTAGGCCGTAAACTGCGCGGCCGAGGGCTTGCTCGATCCCGACGAACTCGAGCTCCCGGGAGAGAGTACGCGCTCGTTGGTGATGCTCGGCGTCGTGGTCACCGTCGGGAAATATTGCGAACGTGCCTGCTTCACCAGTGCGCGCGCGGCCATATAACTCGCGAATGCTCCCGCGATGCTCTGGTTCGATACATTCACTTGATCTTCGAGCGCGTTCAATTGCGAATCGTTGAAAATTTCCCACCACTTCCCATGCAGCGCCGAGTCCTTCGGCTGCGCGACCTTCCATCCATCCGTCGTCTTCATGTCCTCGGGCGTGAGTTCTTTGTATGCGGGCGGCGACTGCACTTGGGGCGTGTGATATTTCGGCCCCACAACGCACCCGTTCACCAACAGCAGCCCGCAGAGAAGCACAGCGAAAACCCGGGGCTTCACCCGCGGCCGGGCATTTCTGGATTGGTCGTTCAAATCGTCAGCCCTTTCATTTTCATGCCCGGCAACCACGCTTTAATCCGACCCTTCTTGAGGCAGCGCTGTCGTGGCTTTGCGGTGTTTCTTGGCCCAGCGCAGACGCATGCGATCCAGATAGAGATAAACGACCGGCGTCGTATAGAGCGTCAGCATCTGGCTCATGATCAGTCCGCCGATAATTGTGATGCCCAGCGGCCTGCGAAGTTCCGAGCCCGTTCCCGTGCCCAGTGCCAACGGCAGCGCGCCGAAGAGCGCCGCCATGGTGGTCATCAATATCGGGCGGAATCGCAGCAGGCACGCCTGGAAAATGGCATCGGCGGATGACTTGCCTTCAATGCGTTCCGCGGCCAGCGCAAAATCAATCATCATGATGGCATTCTTCTTCACGATGCCGATGAGCAGAATAATTCCAATCAGCGCGATGATGCTCAGCTCAGTCCTGAACAGCAACAAAGCCAGGACCGCCCCAACTCCAGCCGATGGCAGCGTGGAAAGAATCGTGATGGGATGAACGAAGCTTTCGTACAAGATGCCCAGGACGATGTACACAGCCATAAGCGCAGTAATGATGAGCATCGGCTGAGTGGAGAGCGACTGCTGGAATGCTTGCAGCGTCCCTGAAAACATGCCGCGGATCGAATCCGGCATTCCGATCTTTTGCTCCATCGCGAGGATATCCCGGGCCGCATCGCTCATGGCTATGCCCGGCGCCAGGTTGAACGATACTGTCACCGACGGATACTGCCCCTGGTGATTCACAGCCAGAGGTGCGGTTGCGGGTTCGTAATGCGCGATGGCGCTCAGCGGTACGGCGCCATTGGTAGCGGAAGGAATGTAGATGTCGTTCAATCCCGAGGGTGCCTGCCAGAACTGCGGCGCGGCTTCCATAACCACATGGTATTGGTTCAGCGACGTGTACATGGTCGAGACTTGCGCCTGCCCAAACGCTTCGTAGAGCGTGTTGTCGATCATCTCCGGCGTGATGCCCAGCCTGGATGCCGTTGCGCGGTCATACACCAGCCCCGCCTGCAGGCCGCTGTTCTGCTGGTCCGTATTTACGTCTGTGAGGCCCGGAAGCTTTCGCATCTGCTGCAATAGCGTCGGCCCCCAAGTGACCAGATCCTGTAAATTGTCGCTTTGAATGGTGTACTGGTATTGGGCGTTGCTACCCCTGCCGCCGATGCGCAAATCCTGTGCGGCCTGGAGAAAGACGGTCGCTCCGGGAACGGAGGTGAGTTTCGGACGCAGCCGGTCAATCACCTGGCTCGAGGTGATCTTGCGCTGATTGAGCGGCTTCAGCGCCATGTACACGTTGCCGGTATTCACCGCGCCGTTGCCGCCGGTGAACGCCACGGCATTCAAAACCGCAGGATCCGACTTGATCAGATTGACGTATTGCAAGGTAATCCGCTGCATGGCCTGAAACGAAATGTCCTGGGCGCCCTGGATGCCGCCGAAAATCGTGCCGTTGTCCTGCTGCGGAAAAAATCCTTTGGGCACCATCCACAGCAGGAAAATGTTGACGCCAATCGTGACGAAGAGAACGAAAAGAGTCAGCCCGGAATTCTTCAGGGCCCAGGCCAGCGACCTCTCGTAGGTTCCCAGGAACCACTTGAAAACCGCTTCGCTGGCCCGATAGGCGCGATTGTGTTCCTCGTCCCCCATGCGCCTCAAAAGGCGCGAACACATCATGGGAGTCGTGGTCAGCGAGATGGCCAGCGACACCAGAATCGCCACCGATAGCGTGACGGCAAACTCGCGGAACAACCGGCCTACGATTCCGCTCATCATCAAGATCGGGATGAACACGGCCACCAGGGAAATGCTGATGGAAAGCACCGTGAATCCGATTTCGCTCGCGCCTTTCAGCGCGGCTTCCATCGGCTGCATGCCCTCCTCGAGATACCTCGAAATGTTTTCGATCACCACGATCGCGTCGTCCACGACGAAGCCCGTGGAAATCGTCAACGCCATCAGCGAAAGGTTGTCAATGCTGTAGTGCAGCAGATACATCACGCCGAACGTGCCGATCAGCGAAACCGGAACGGCCACGCTCGGAATCAAAGTTGCCCGCACGTTGCGAAGAAATATGAACACCACCATGATCACCAGCGAGATCGAAATCAAGAGCGTCCGCTCGACGTCTTTCACCGACGCGCGAATCGTTTGCGTCCGATCGAATGCCTCTGCGATGACCATCGCGGAGGGGATCGAGGCTTTCAAGGAGGGCAATGCCTCGCGGATTCGGTCCACCGTGTCGATGATATTGGCGCCGGGCTGCCGGAAGATGATCAGCATCACCGCGGGTTTTCCGTTCACGAAGCCCGCTGCGCGAATGTTCTCAACGGAATCAATCACCTGCGCGACATCCGAAAGGCGGATCGCCGCGCCCTTGTTATAGCCGACAACCAAATCCTGGTAGTCCTTGGCTTTCAAGAGCTGGTCGTTCGAGGTGATATCGGCGGTCTGGTAATCGTTCGACACTTGGCCTTTCGCCAGATTCGCATTCTGCCGGCTCAACATCTCCTGGATCGTGCCCAGCCCGAGGCCATAGCTGTTCAACTGCATCGGGCTGATTTCCACACGCACGCCGGGCAGCGAGCTTCCCCCGACGTTCACCTGCCCGACACCTTGAACCTGCGAAAGCTTCTGCTGAATGATGGTCGAAGCCGCATCGTAAAGCGGGCCGCGATCGTAAACATCCGACGTCAGCGACAAGATCATGATCGGCGCGTCGGCCGGATTCACTTTGCGGTACGTCGGATTGCTCGGCAGATTCGCAGGCAGGTAGCTGCGGGCAGCGTTGATCGCCGCCTGGACGTCTCGAGCTGCGCCGTCAATATTCCGGTTCAGGTCAAATTGCATGGTGATGCTGGTGGTGCCCAGGAAACTCGATGAGGTCATTTCGGTGATGCCGGCAATGCGGCCAAACTGCCGCTCCAAAGGCGTGGCCACCGAAGACGCCATAATTTCCGGGCTCGCGCCGGGCAGCGACGCGCCAACGGAAATTGTCGGGAAGTCGATCTGCGGCAGCGGCGAAACGGGCAAGACGGTGAACGCCACCCCGCCGGCTAGCGCAATCGCGGCCGTCAGCAGCGTGGTGGCCACGGGGCGGCGAATGAATGGTGATGAAAGGCTCATCTTTAATCCGCCGGAGCCGGCTCCGGGCTGCCTTCGCTGCCTTCCCTTCCTCTTTCATGCGATGACGAAAATCGGCTGGCGAGCCGGTCAAAGAAAATGTAGATGACCGGAGTCGTATACAGCGTCAAGACTTGGCTCAGGATAAGTCCGCCGACCATCGAAATGCCCAGCGGGCGCCGCAATTCCGATCCGATACCCGTGCCCAGGGCCAGCGGCAGTCCGCCCAGCAGCGCCGCCATGGTGGTCATCATGATTGGACGGAACCGCAACATGCACGCCTGATAAATCGCTTCCTCGGGCCTCTTGCCGTGCTGCCGTTCGGCCTCGAGCGCGAAGTCGATCATCATGATGCCGTTCTTCTTCACGATACCTATCAGCAGAATGATTCCAATGAGCGCCACCACGCTCAATTCCTGCCCGCAAATAATTAACGCCAGGATGGCCCCCACGCCCGCGGACGGCAACGTAGAAAGAATGGTGATGGGATGGATGTAGCTCTCGTAGAGAACGCCGAGCACGATGTAAACGGTGACCAGCGCGGCAAGAATCAGAATCGGCTCATTGGAGAGCGACGCCTGGAACGACGCCGCCGTGCCCTGAAATGCCGCCTGCACGCTCAGCGGCATATGAATCTCATTCTCGGCTGCGCGAATTGCCTTGGTCGCTTCGCCCAGGGAGGCGTTCGGAGCGAGGTTGAACGAGATCGTGACCACCGGAAACTGCCCCTGATGGTTCACGGTCAGCGGCGCGCTCTTCGATTCAAAATGCGTGAAGGCGCTCAGCGGAACCGCCGAACCATTCAAGGCCGTCACTGGCATCGGATTCGCCGATCCCGAGCTCGAAATCGCGCTCGAAGCGCTCGGCGTCGGCGAACTTGTCCCGGCGCCGCCCGCGGTTGTTGCCGTTACCACCGTGTTGGTGGGGTTCGCGGTTGAGGTTGAAGCCGGCGCCAGCGCCGAGCGGACGAAAATTTCCTGCAGTTTGGCCGGCGATTTCTGAAAGCCCGGCATCGTCTCCAGGACGATGTGGTACTGATTCAATTGTGTGTAGAGCGTTGAGATTTGGCGCTGGCCGAAGGCGTCGTAGAGCGTTTGATCGATCATCGAAGGCGTGATTCCCATCCGCGAAGCGGTGACGCGATCGATCACCAGCGTCGCGGCCAGGCCGCTGGTCTGCTGGTCGGTGGCCACATCTCGCAATTCCTTCAGCCCCTGCAGTTTCGCCACCAGGCGATGAGTCCAGACATTGAGTTCGCTCTGATCCGGATCCTCCAGCGTGTACTGATATTGCGTCCGGCTGACGCGATCCTCGACGGTCAAGTCCTGCACCGGCTGCATGTACAGCGTAATTCCATCGACTTTTTCAAGATTGGGCTGGAGCCGCCGGATCACTTCCGAAGCATTGATTTTGCGATCTTCGAGCGGTTTCAGATTAATCAGGATGCGTCCCGAATTGAGCGTGGTATTGGTTCCGTCCACGCCGATGAACGATGACAAGCTTTCGACCGCCGGATCTTGCAGAATGACTTTCGCCAGTTCCTGCTGCCGTTGGGACATGGCATCGAAGGAGATGAATTCGGGGGCTTCCGAAATCCCCTGAATGATTCCCGTATCCTGAACGGGAAAGAATCCTTTGGGCACGACGATATACAGAATGACGGTCAGCACGAGGGTTCCCACCGCGACGATCAGAGTCTCAGTCTGATGCCGCAGCACCCAGCGCAGCGTCCGGCCATAAAACTCGATGATTTTCTCCCACACGCGCTCGGTTGCACGGAAGAAACGTCCCTCTTGTTCTTCCGGCGTATGGCGCAAGAGCCGCGAGCACATCATCGGCGTCAGCGTCAGCGAGACCACCGCCGATACCAGGATCGTCACGCTCAGCGTAATCGCGAATTCCCGGAAAAGACGCCCGACGATATCTCCCATGAACAGCAGCGGTATCAATACCGCGATCAGCGAGATCGTCAAAGAAACGATGGTGAATCCGATCTGTTCGGATCCTTTTAACGCCGCTTCGAGCGGCGAATCTCCCTCTTCGATGAACCGCACGATGTTCTCGATCATCACGATGGCGTCGTCGACGACGAAGCCCGTCGAAATTGTCAGCGCCATCAGCGTCAGATTGTTCAGGCTGTACCCCGCGAGATACATCACCCCGAATGTGCCCACGATCGAAAGCGGCACGGCCACGCTGGGGATGATGGTTGCGTAGACATTGCGCAGGAATAGGAAAATGACCATCACCACCAGGCCCACGGTGAGGAGCAATTCGAACTCGACATCTTTGACCGAGGCCCGAATGGTGGTCGTCCGGTCGGTCAGTACCGTCACCTGCACCGCCGCGGGAAGATTGCTCTGAAGCAGCGGAAGAAGCTTCTTGATGCGATCAACCACCTGAATAATGTTCGCTCCGGGTTGCCTCTGGATATTGACGATTACGGACGGAGTTTCATTCATCCACGCGGCTTGCTTCGTGTTCTCGACGCCGTCAATGACGTTCGCGACGTCGGACAACCGCACCGGCGCTCCGTTGTGATAGGCGACGATCACCTGCGCGAAATCCTTGCTCGTCAGCAGTTGGTCGTTCGAATCAATCTGATAATCCTGTTGCGGCCCGTCAAAATTTCCCTTGGCCAGGTCTAGGCTGGTTTGCTGTAGGGCTGCCCGAACGTCCTCGAGATTGATCCCGTAGGATGAGAGCGCCGTCGGATTTACCTGCACCCGTACGGCCGGCTTTTGTCCGCCGCTGATGCTCACCAAGCCCACCCCGGGCAACTGCGCGATTTTCTGCGCGAAGCGCGTGTCGGCAAGATCCTCCACCTGAGAGAGCGGCATCGTTTGGGACGCGAGCGCCAGCGTCAAAATCGGCGTATCGGCGGGGTTCGTCTTGCTGTAGATGGGCGGCGTCGGAAGGTCGGCTGGCAAATAGCTCTGCGCGGCATTGATGGCCGCCTGAACTTCCTGCTCCGCGACATCAATATTCAATTCCAGGGAAAATTGCAGCACGACGATCGAGCTTCCACCGGAACTCGTGGAAGTCATTTGATTCAAGCCCGGCACCTCGCCGAATTGCCGTTCGAGCGGCGCTGTCACGGCCGAGGCCACCACGTCGGGACTCGCGCCCGGATAAAACGTCACCACCTGGATCGTGGGGTAATCCACTTCCGGCAGCGCAGACACCGGTAGCTGCAAATACGCGACGAATCCCGCCAGAAGTATCGCCACCATCAGCAGTGACGTGGCCACCGGACGCAGAATGAATGGACGAGACGGACTCATTTACTCTGCGTTCCCCCGCTCGAGCCGGTCGACCCAGACTCGCCCGTCGACCCGCTGGACCCTGTCGCTCCGGACGCGCCCTGTGGTCCACCCGATGCGTTCGAGCCGCCGCTCTCGTTCGAACGATTGCGAATTGCCACTTTCACGCCCTGTTGCAGCTTGTCGAAGCCGTTGACCGCTACGACGTCGCCGGGGTTGATGCCGGTGACGGATGCGGTATCGCCGTCCGTCGTGCCCTGAGTGACGTTCTGCACGGCCGCCGTTTGATCGGACTTGATCAAGTACACGAAAGCGCCCTGCGCGTTGCGCTGAATTGAGGCCGCGGGAATCAGTGTGGCGTCGCGCAGAGTGTCCACCGTGAGGCGCGCGTTGACGAACTGTTGCGGAAAGAGCGCGTTGTCGCTGTTCGGAAATATGGCCTTGAGCTTCACCGTTCCCGTGGTGGTGTCGACGATGTTGTCGAGCGTGAGAAGGCTTCCCTTGGCGATCTGTTTCGTCTGATCGCGATCGAACGCAGCCACTTCCATTTTTTGTCCGGCGTGCAATTGCTTCTGAATCTGCGGCAGGTAGTCTTCGGCGACGCTGAAAATCACCGTGATGGGTTCGAGTTGCGTGATGACCACCAGAGTTGTGGTGCTGTTCGCCTGCACCATGTTGCCCGGATCGACGAGACGCAGTCCCACGCGTCCGTCAATCGGCGACGTGATGTGCGTGTAAACCAGATTGACCTTGGCGTTGGCCAGCAAGCCTTCGTCGTTCTTCACTTGTCCTTCGTCTTGCAAGACGGTCTGCTCTTGGTCGTCGAGTTGCTGCTTGGCGATCGCGTTCCGGTTGTAAGCGAGCTGGTAGCGGTCCAGATCGATCTTGTCTTTGTTCAGCGTGGCCTGATCGTGCGCAAGTTGCCCTTCTGCTTGTGTTTCCGCGGCCTGATAGGGCCTCGGATCGATATCGAGCAGCGGGTCGCCCTTGTGGACGATCTGGCCTTCGCGGTAGTTAACCACCGTGATTTCGCCTTGCACGCGCGCGTTGATGCTCACCGTGTAAACCGGCGTAACCGTGCCGAGGGCGTTGATGAATACGCCGACGTCGCCCTTGCGCGCCGTGGCCGTCTGAATCGGGACGGCGCGGACCGGCGGAGGGCCGCTGCTGGCGTTCGCGGACCGGTGTTGGTAGTAAGCGTAGGCGCCAATCAGCAGGACCACGAGGACAAGCACCCAAATCCACCAATGGTGCTTTTCGGGCTCGTTGGCGTGTGCATCCCGATGCAAGCCGTAGCCGCCTTCCCGTCCGAACTCCGGCTCCTCGCGATGAGGCACGCGCGAATCGGCCTCGGAACGCTTGGCGGACTCCTCGAGCTGCGGGTTGCGCGAATCGTTTTCGGCGTGCTCTTTCGCTTCCCGCTCGCGCCCGGCGTCCTGCCGGCCGTAATCGGAGCTCCCTGAATTTTTGAAGTTTTCAGGCACAGTTAGCCCTCTCTCGTCGGATGTTCTTCCATGTTTGAAATAATGCCTGGCGCTGCCGGAGCTTCGAGCGGACGGCAGTGTCTCCTATCGCGTCGTGCGCGCGCATGCTTGCCGGAAAAACCGCACCCCGCCCCAGAGAAGGTGCTCTACCGAATATTATCGGACGCGTCTGCCGCGGATGGAAGCGTATATTCATCCGAGAGATTGCCTGAAGAGGCCTCGGGAATTTGGACCTCACCGCTCCCCAGAATCGTTGGCCACGGACATAAGAATGCAGAATTGTCCTTTTTATGCGACGGCTTTGAGGCGCTTTCGGTTTCGCGGAGGTTCTCGTTCAGTGCATGGGGGTCAAAGAGGCGTTGGCACGCTCCTGCTGCGCGGAGCGTAGGGCCGCTGGCGCTAGTCCGGCGGCACAACGCCGGGAATACACCTCAGTGGGGACCCGGATTCTGATTCGATTGCGATGGAGGCCTTTGCATCATCAACTTCTGCAAGGCGGAACGCAGGCGGCTTAATGCCGCGGTGCGGATTTGCGAGACGCGCGATTCGCCGATGCCCAGGGCGGTTCCGATGGCCTTCATCGAGAGGTCTCCGAAATGGTATCGGACCAGCACGTCTCTTTCGCGATGCGATAATTCGGCCATCGCGCGCGTCAAAAGGCCGGCCATTTCAGCGCGAAGAGCGATCTGATAGGGATCGTCATTTCCGCCCGTCGCGCCGTTTATTGCGTTTGGGCGCTCGTGTGAAAGCGCCGAAGTTTCCTCGGCCGGTATCGTGCTAAGGCTCAGCCCCCGCAGATCGGTACGCAGCCGCTGGAGGTCGTCTAGCTTCATTCCCAGCTCGCAGGCGATTTCGGATTCGGCGGGATCCCGGCCAAGCCGCGATTGGCATTTGGAAATGGCCTGCTCCAGCCAGCGAGCTTTGCGGCGAAGCGCGCGGGGGCTCCAATCGACATCGCGCAGGCTGTCGAGAATCGCGCCTCGAATGCGAAACTCCGCGTAGTGTTTCAGGCGCACGTTTTTGTTGGGGTCGAATCTTCGCAGCGCGTCCAGCAAGCCAAGAATCCCCGCGTGAATCAGGTCTTCGAGAGGCACTTGAGGCGGCAGGCGATAATGAATTCGCCGCGCGATGTGATGGACGTGAGGCAAGTGGTCAAGCAACAGGCGCTCGCGCTGAGCTTCATTCAGACTTAAGGCCCCGCACAGCCCTTCTCTCAACTCCGCCATAGCCGCTCCAGTCGGTTTGTGCCGGTCAGGTTCCACGCGCGGCAGCAATCGAAATCGCGCTCCAGCGAATGGATTCGACCGCTGAAATGCGTCCCGCAAACTTGCGCGCAATCGCCACCCCTGAATCTGCAAGGCCATCGCAAATTCCGGCACAGCCATTGACGAGAGCAGGACACAACGAAAGGAAGGGGGAGGCCAGCTTGAAGCGAAAGACGCCGGAGTGTCAAAGCAATCTTAGGAGTAATCGAGCCAACGTATCCAAAGGGAAAACGCACCATATCGGAACAGCAAGAATGAAACGAAATTTGTCGTTCTAGATCGAGACCCGCGGTGCAAATCGGGAGCCTCGGTTTTCAATTTGGAGCGTTGCCAACGCCAACTTTCCGGAGGTGCCTTGGCTGGCTGTAACTCGAAGAAGAGGAGCAGTTTGCGGAGCCGAAGGGGCCGGGGCGGAATACGAAATGGTCATGAGCGTGCTCCGATAATGGGTTTCTGCGTTCGGTGCCGGCGAATTCGGAATCGCGCCGCTCACGCAGAATATTTTGACTTAAACATACGCTCCCAAAGGCAGAAATGCGCATGGCGGCTTCGGACATTTCGGCGAAGACGTGGACTCATTCAATGCGTTCGGGAATCCACTTGGCCGAGCGGCGTCAGTGGTGGCTTTCGGTCTCAAGCGTACTCGTTACGCTGCTGCTCACCATCGGCATTGCCTCGTTTTCCTTTTCCGTTTTGGTCCTGCAGACCAATTTGTTCGACGAGTTGAACCTGCATCTCGCCACCCGCGGGCTGATCGGCATGGTCCTTCTCTTCGTCGTTTACGTGATTTATCAGCAGCTTCAGATTCACAGGTTTCAGAACCGGCTGCTGGAAGGCCAGGAGCTCTTCCACCTGATTACTGAAAATGCCGCCGACATGATAGCCGTCGTTACCATGGACGGAAAGCGGCTCTACAACAGTCCCTCCTATGAAAAAGTACTCGGCTATTCGGCCGAAGAATTGCAAAAAACATCGGCCTACGCTCAGATTCATCCCGACGACCGGTTAAAAGTCCTCGAAGCGGCGGAACAAGCTCAGCTGACGGGCACGGGCAGCCGTGTGGAATACCGCGTTCGCCACAAGAACGGCGATTGGCGCGTGCTTGAGTCCACCTCCAGCGCGGTCCGTAATTCCGATGGCGCCGTCGAAAAGCTGGTCATCGTGAACCGCGATATCACCGAGCGCAAGCAACTCGAGCAGCAACTCCTTCTCGCGCAAAAGCTCGAAGCCATCGGACGGCTCTCCGGCGGCGTGGCCCACGATTTCAACAATCTCTTGGGTGTCATCATCGGCTACGCCGAAGCCTTGCAACTGGAAGACGATGACGATTCCTATGACGAAGCGGTGGCCGAAGTATTAAAGGCCGGGAAGCGCGCCGCGGCCTTGACCCAGCAGCTTCTGGCCTTCAGCCGCAAACAGGTTCTCGAGCTCAAGGTTCTCGATCTCAACGCGGTGGTTGCCGACGTGGAGAAAATGCTGCGCCGCCTGATCGGCGAAGATATCGCGCTTAAATTCACACCCAAGGCCACGCTCGGGATGGTAAAAGCCGACCGCGGCCAGCTCGAGCAAGTGCTCATCAATCTGGCCGTGAACGCGCGCGACGCCATGCCTCGTGGCGGCGAACTGCGAATCGAAACGGACAACATCGAACTGAAAGAGCAGGACCTGGTCGACCGCCAGTTCGTGACTCCCGGCCAATACGTTCGCTTGACCGTGAGTGATACCGGCTGCGGCATGAGCCCGGACACGCAAGCCCGCATCTTCGAACCATTCTTCACCACAAAAGAAAAAGGCAAAGGCACCGGGCTGGGGCTCGCGACCGTCTATGGCGTCATCAAGCAAAGCGGCGGTTATATCTGGGTGGAAAGCGAACCCGGGAGCGGCGCGAAGTTCGAAATCTTCCTTCCGCGGATTGAAGGGCAGCCTCGCGAGCTCTCGCCACCCGCGGCGCCCAAAATTCGCACCCATGAACAGCGCACGGTTCTCGTCGCCGAGGACGAGCCCTCCCTTCTCAAGCTCACTCACAAGCTGCTCGCGCGCCTCGGTTATTCCGTTCTCGAAGCGCCAAACGGCGAGGAGGCGCTGAAGGTGGCCAACGGCTTCCGCGGCAAAATTGATCTGCTGCTCACCGATGTGGTCATGCCCGGCATGGGCGGGCCCGTCCTTGCCCAGATGTTAGCGGCCAGGCGGCCGGACACGAAAATTCTTTTCATGTCGGGCTATGCCGATGGTGCGATTGCCGATCGCGGCGTCTTGGATGAAGGAGTTTTCATGATTCGCAAGCCCTTCACCCAGGCTCAATTGACCCGCAGCCTCGACGAAATCTTCGACGAGCAGCCCTCCGCGGAAACTCCGGCAGAAAGGCCTGATTATGCTGAAAGCCGACCCAAAAACGATTGACGGGAGCGAGCGCGTCCCGCGCCTTCCGCGCCTCCTGGTGATCGACGACGACGAAGCGATTCGCAAGCTCCTTCGCTACCGCCTGAAGGATTGCTACGACATCGTGGACACCGGCTCACCCGAGGATGCGATTGCCTTCGCTCTCGAACACCGCCCCGATGTGATTCTTCTCGATCTGGCCATGCCCAAATATTCCGGAATCGAAGTGTGTGGCGCGCTGGGTTCGCTGAGCTTCACTCAGAAAATTCCCATCGTCATCGTCTCGGGCGCGCCGAGCGACCGCTACAAAGAGATCTGCGAAAATATTGGCGCGAAAGCCTATTTTCAGAAGCCGGTGGACATCCCCGCCCTCAAAAAAACGCTGGCGCAGTTGATCGCAGCGCGCCGCAGCGTGGCTCACGCCGAGGCCCACGCCGATCCGCGCGTCAAGCTGAGGATCGCCCTAACTCTGCGAGGCACCGATTCCCACGGAGAGCGGTTCGACGCCGCGGTGATTACCGAAAATGTCAGCGCCCACGATTTTCTCGCCCCCTGCCGCCTTCCGCTCGCGCCCGGCGCCCAGGTCGAAATTTTTCTGACGCGGAATCCGCAAAAAGCCGTCGGCTGCGCCCGCGTCACCCACGTTGACGCACCGGGAACCCCAAACCAGCGCTGCGATTTCCATTTCCTCGAAGATCCCACCGACTGGATCGTCCGCTAAGGACGGCTGGGATCGTCCGGTAAGGACGACTGGAATCGTCCGGTAAGGGCCCATTCCGCCGCTCGGCGCGCGCCCGTCTTTGCATCCATGCTTTGACGCCGAACGAATCGTCCATGCGCGCCGCCCTTATACTCCTCGCGACGCTTCCGCGTGCGCCCATCGCCGCGCGGTCGAGCGCATCATCGAGGTGCCCTTTGCAAAAATTTTGGATGACCATCGGACTGTTGGTTGTCGCTATCTCCGCGGCCCAGTGGAAAACGCACTGGAGCTACGAAGGTGCCGAAGGGCCCGAACATTGGGGCGCCTTGGATCCCGCTTACGCGGCCTGCAACGCAGGCCATTCGCAGTCTCCCATCGACATTCCATCCGCCACCAAAGCCCCGCTCCCCTCGCTGCGCTTCGAATACAAGACCGCCCCGCTCAAGTATTTGATCAACAATGGCTACACCATCCGGGTGAACTTTCACGCTCCGGGCAGCGGAGATTTTCTGATCGTGGGAGACGCCCGCTACCAGCTCACCCAGTTTCATTTTCATCGCCCCAGCGAAGAGTACATTCACGGCCGGCCGTTCGATATGGTTGCTCATTTGATGCACGAATCGAGCGACGGAAAAATTGCCGGGGTCGCGGTTCTGCTGAAGGCCGGCGGCGCGAACGCCACGGTCCAGCAGATTTGGA
>DASPVY010000131.1:0-7545 GCA_035622115.1 Candidatus Acidiferrales bacterium | reverse complement strand
CGGGTTGCACCGACGCTGAATACATCGCCGAAGTCGCGCGGGCGACGCAGGCGCTGGCCACTTCCGGCGCGTCGCTCGAATCTTCGCTGGAACGCGAGCGCGAAGGAGCGAGCGAAGCACTGGATTTCGAGCGCGCGGCGGCGCTGCACAAAAAGATCGAAAAGCTATCCGAGGCGATGAAGCATCTGCCGGAAATCGCCCGCCGGGTGGATCAACTCGATGCGGTGATTCTGCAGCGCGCCGCGGAGGACAATTCCGTGGCAATTTTTGCCGTACACAAAGGACTGATCGCCGAACCATTTTTCCTGCGGTTTGGCGAACTTTCGAGCCAGCCGCGCTCAGTGGAAGCAATCCTTCGCGAGCATTTGGAAGGCGAAACAAACCCGCTGGAAAAGGGGAACTCCGGCACGGTGACGCCCAAAGTCATGCCGGGTGCCGATGAGGCTCCGACGACGCTTACCGAATTGCGAGCGAACTTCGGCCAACACGCCGTGCCGGAACAACTGCAAGAGCATCTATCGCTTCTCGCGCGTTGGTTCTATGCGAAGCCACGCGAGGGCGAAATTTTCTATCGCGGCGCGGAGTGGCCCTACCGGCGGTTGCTGCGCGCGTGCGCGAGAATTCTGGCGCCGCCGGGCGCCGCGCCTCCTGCCACATCCACATCGTAAGAGATCGCGCCGGGCGGCGGGTTTCCGGGCCGATTTAGGTTGCGGCGATGAACAGCCGGGCGAAGTCCCAGCCGAAATGGAGTTCGAAGCGTCGTACAATGAACGAGTGAGCGAATCGCAAACCGTCGAAAAACACGAAGCGCGGCATTCCGCGCACCGCGGCGACGACGGCCGTGTGATCCGGACCGATGCGATGTTCCGAGCGCTGCGGCACAGAAATTTTCAGCTGTTCTTCAGCGGCCAACTGATATCGCTCATTGGGACGTGGATGCAGAACCTCGCGCAGTCCTGGCTGGTGTACCGGCTGACGGGGTCGGCGCTGCTGCTCGGCGTGGTGGGGTTTTCCGGGCAGATACCCGTGTTCATATTCGCGCCGCTCGGAGGAATGATTGCGGACCGGCGGAGCCGTCACCGGGTGGTGATCGCCACGCAGACGATATCCATGATTCTAGCGTTCATCCTGGCGGGCCTGACTCTGGCGCACAAGATTACCGTGCCGGAAATCATAATTCTTGCGGTGCTGCTCGGAATCGTAAACGCATTCGACATTCCGGCGCGGCAGGCATTTCTGGGCGACATGGTCCACCGGGACGATCTGATGAATGCCATCGCGCTGAACTCTTCAATGTTCAATGGCGCGCGCGTGGTGGGTCCGGCGGTAGCGGGAGTGCTGGTCGCGTGGATTGGAGAAGGCTGGTGCTTTTTTGCGAACGCGATCAGCTACATCGCCGTGATCGTGGGCCTGCTGCTGATGACGATTGCCAAACATCACCATACGCCGACGAGTTCGCCCTACGAGCACATCGCCGAAGGATTTCGTTTCGTGCGCAGGACGAAGCCGATTCGCGCGCTGCTTCTGCTCCTGGGCTGCATCAGCCTGCTGGCGCTGCCGTACTCGGTGCTGATGCCGATTTTCGCGGACCGCATCCTGCATGGCGGTGCGCGAGGCTACGGGATCCTGATGGGCTGCGCCGGGCTCGGCGCGCTCGGGGGAGCGCTGACGCTGGCGATGCGAACGGGGATGCGAGGCCTCGGCCGGTGGATCGCGATAGCCTGCGCGAGTTTCGGCACAGCACTGATCGCGTTTTCGTTTTCGCGGACGTTTTGGCTTTCCGCTGTGCTGCTGGTGCCCGCCGGATATGCGGTGATGTTGCAAACATCGGCGTCGAACACGCTGCTGCAGGCGATGTCGCCGAACAGTCTGCGGGGGCGGGTGCTGGCGGTGTATTCGATGATGTTCATGGGGATGGCGCCCATCGGCGCGCTGCTCGCAGGAGATGTGGCAAAGCATATCGGGGCGCCGCTTACGGTTTGCTTCGGCGGAATCGGAGCGATTATCGGCGCGGCTTTCTTCGCGCGAATCCTGCCACAGTTCCGAATGGAAGCGCGCGAGTTGCTGATCGCTTCGGGGATGGCCGCGGGACAACCGCCCGAGAGCCTCCCGGCGCGGCCTGCGTCGTAGAACTGAGCGGCGCGCGCGATCTTTTGACCTTGGGCGCGGCGGATTTGCGAAATGTATGGGGCTCCGCCACGATTTCCGCATGCAGGCAGGAAATAACTTGCCAAAATTAGCGACAGCCGAAGGGACTCATCGCTATGCCGCGCGATTTGCGGATCGCGCGGCCGCGGGCCATTTCCGCGAGCAGGCGTCAACGGGACTTCAGCTTTCTTCGATCGGGATCGGAACTTATCTCGGCGAGCCGGACGCGGCGACGGATGTGGGCTACACGCTGGCGGTGGTGACCGCGGTCGAAGGCGGGATCAATCTTGTGGACACCGCGATCAACTATCGCTTTCAAAGAAGCGAGCGATCGATCGGCGCCGCGCTGCAGGAGCTTGCGGCGAAGGGAATCGCGCGCGATGAAATCGTGCTGTGCACGAAGGCCGGATTTCTGACGCCCGATGGAGAAATGCCGGGGGATGCGAACGAGTATTTCGTGCGCGAGTATCTCCAGCCCGGAGTTTTTCGGCCGGAAGACATTGCGGCGGACTGCCATTGCATGGCGACGCCGTACCTCGCGGACCAACTTGCGCGCAGCCTCAAGAATCTGGGAGTTGAGTCAATTGACGTTTTTTATCTGCACAATCCAGAGACGCAGCTGGCCGCGATTTCGCGCGAGCTATTCATGCAGAGGCTGCGGGACGCATTTGAATTTCTCGAGCATGAAGTTGCGGCGGGACGAATTGGGGCCTACGGACTGGCGACCTGGAACGGATTTCGCCAGCAACGGGGAGCGCGGGATTTTCTTTCGCTCGAAGAGATGATCGGAGCGGCGCGGGCAGTGGCCGGGGAGGCGCATCACTTTCGATTCGTGCAACTGCCGTTCAATCTGGCGATGCCGGAAGCGCTGACGCTGGTGAATCAGACCATGGACGGTCGGCAGGGATCGACACTGCAGGCGGCGCGCGCGCTTGGAATTACGGTGGTCTCCAGCGCGGCCTTGCTGCAAGGACAGCTTACCAAGAATCTTCCGCCGTTCGTATCGGCGGCGCTGGGATTAAAGAACGATTTGCAGCGGGCGATGCAGTTTGCCCGATCGACGCCGGGAGTTACCTCGGCGCTGGTGGGCATGAGCCGGCCCGAGCATGTGCGCGAAAATCTGGAGATTATTGGCGTGGAGCCGGCAGCGCGGGAACAATATCTGAAGATTTTCGAGCGAGGGCACTGAGGATCGGGTTATCGGTGATTCAGCCGTTTTCGAGCCAGTGGCGGATGGCATCACTGACGTGCTCGAGTTGTCCGGTGAAAAAGTGGTCGGCGCCCGCAATAAATACGAGCTTTTTCGGCTCGGGGATGGCATCGAATAGCGTTTGCAATTTTTCGCGCGATCCATATCGATCGTTGCTGCCCTGGACGAAGAGTTTGCGCTTGGCGCAGCTGCGCAAATAGTTGAGATCGGAATTGTCGACCGGAAGTCCGAGGCCGATCACGGCGTTGACGCGCGCGTCCGCGCACCCCACGCGCAATCCCACCCAGGCGCCGAAACTGAATCCGGCAAGCAAAATCGCGCGATGCGGAAACTCGGCGGCGAGATAGTCGAGCGCGGCCAGGACGTCATCGCCTTCGCCGCGTCCATTATCGTGGGCGCCTTCGCTGAGCCCCGCGCCGCGAAAATTGAACCGCAGGACCGGCATTCCTTCCGTGTGAAGTGCTTTTGCCACGCGGAAGACAACTTTATTGTGAAGCGTGCCGCCAAACAGAGGATGCGGATGGCAGACCAGCGCGACGCGATCGGGATTCTGATTGGAAGTGGTCCAGAGCAAAGCTTCCAGGCGGCCGGCAGAACCGTTGATGAAGAATGATCGGTGGAAGACGTCGGCCATCGCCAGAGAGAACGGCACTGTAACGAAACGCGGCGCAGCGCGCAAGAGAGGCTGCCGGCTGCGGATCGGCGAATGGTTGGGCGAAGGATTGCGCTAGTGCTTATTCGAATCGCCGACGTAGCTCAGGCGCCAAATTGAATTCGAAGCATCGTCGCTGAAAAAGAGCGCACCGTCTTTTGCGACGGCCACGCCGACGGGGCGTCCCCAGACATCGCCGTCCGGAGTGACGAAGCCGGTGACGATGTCCTCGTACTCGCCAGTAGCTTTTCCATTCGGCGCAAATACGCGAATGATTTTGTAGCCGGTGCGCTTCGAGCGATTCCAGGAGCCGTGCTCAGCGGCGAAAGCTTCGCCGCGATATTCGGCGGGGAACTGCGAGCCGGTGTAGAAGGTGATGCACAGCGACGCGGAGTGCGCCTGCAGGAGAACGTCGGGCAAGAGCACTTTGTCTTTCAATTCCGGGTGCTCGCCTTTGTGGCGCGGATCTTGATTCGGGCCGATGTAGTACCACGGCCAGCCGTAGAAACCGCCGGGGACGACGCGAGTGATGTAATCCGGCGGGAGGTTGTCGCCGAGTTCATCGCGCTCGTTGACGGAGGCCCAAATGTCGCCCGTTTGCGGATTCACGGCGAGGCCAACAGGATTGCGAATTCCCCAGGCAAAGGTTTGTTCGCCCCTGCCATCCGGACTGAAAGCCAGAATATCCGCGCGGCGCTTTTCGAGCCAGTCATCTCTGACGTTGGAGTGAGAGCCGACCGAGACGTACATCTTCGAGCCATCGGGCGAAAAGACGAGGTCGCGCGTCCAGTGGCCGCCGCCCGTAAGAAAGCCACCGCCCGGAATATCCGAAACAATCTCTTCTGAGTTGCCGCGGGACTTAAGATCGCCATTTTGGTAGGGAAAGCGAACGACCGAATTGGTGTTGGCCACGTAGACGTATTGGGGATTGGCGCCGCTCGGATAGAAGGCGATGCCGAAGGGCTGTCTGAGGCCGGTGGCGAAAATTGACTTTTGCTCAAAGGTGCCGTCGGACTTGAGTCCGCGGAAGACGGAGACGCGATCGGCGTGGCTCTCCGCGACGAACAGATCGCCATTCGGCGCGGTGACGATTTTACGGGGCTCGTCAAGGCCGGTGGCGTAAAGCTGAACCTCGAAGCCGGGAAGTGTTTGCGGCCATGCTTTCTCCGGACGCGCGACGATATGAGCGTCGTTACGAGCCGATTCGGTGGCGTATGGCGCGGGCAAGTCCGAGGGCGTGATCAGGCGGCGCGTACCGGGGCGATCGGACAACGCGTCGCCGAAGGCCGCGGAGCCTCTGAGAACGGCGGATGAATCGCCGTCGCGGGTGGTCGAGAGCAGCGCGATGGAGGCGGCGAGTGCGCAAGCCATCGCCAAAAAGGCGAGAAAAACTGCGGAAAAACGATGTCTTTTCATCGAGGCGTCCCCTTGCATAGCGCCAACTTGAATGCGATTCGATGCCCTGATTGGGGGTTGCCGACAGGAAGACACTGCTTACTATACGTTCCAGTATCGTCGCGGGACATCACGAAAAGATGAGATGCGCGGGGGTAAATTCGGTTGCGGATTGGAGGCGGTGGTGTTAGTTTCTGCCGAAGCCAGCAGGATGGGAGGGCTATGGGGGACGAAGTCGAGCGCCGTTCCGCGAGGCGCTTTGCGATGTCGTTGCCGCTGAAGGTGCGATTCGTCGTTGGGGACGGCGCAATCGAAGAGCCAGGCGAGACGCGCGACATCAGTTTCCGCGGCCTCTACTTTCTTATTGTCCCGGCGATCGAGCAGGGAAGCTCGATCGAATTTATCCTGACGCTGCCGCAGCAAATCACGCTCGCCGGAGACGTTCACATCCGGTGTTACGCGCGCGTTGTGCGCGTCGAACCCCGCGGCGAACGCCGAGGGGTGGCGGCACGCATCGAGCGCTATGAATTCCTGCCGGCGCCCGCCTGAAGAATTTCCGCAATCGGCCAATCGGAGTAAACTGACGGTGATTGATCGCTTGGGGAGAACACCATGTATCACTACGATCCGGGCATGGCCCTTGAAGAGCTTCGCGACGATGCGGTGCTCCCGCATCCGGTGCATCTCCGCGACATGATCTTGCGCACGAAGCTCGATCCGACGAGCGCGCTGGATTTAAATCGCGAATTTCAGGACTACTTGACGCGATTCGGAGAGGCGCAGAGCGTCGCGCGCTCGATACTTGAAAAGCTTTCCATTGGGGCTCGAAAGGCTTCGTGACGCGGATTTCCGGCATATCGGCATGATGGCGGCGCCGAAACTAACTGCGATCGCTCACCAAGTTTGAGGGACAGGAATGGCCCGGCAAACATTATTGATCGATGCCGACGATACTCTCTGGGAAAACAACGTTTTCTTCGAGAAGTCGATCGACGATTTCGTGTCGCGGCTTGAGCCGCTTGGCTACACGCGGGAGTATTCGCGCCACATCCTGAACGAGACGGAGCGACGAAACATCCGCCAGCACGGTTATGGCGTGAGAAGTTTTCGACGATCGCTCGAAGACACCTACATGAAATTGGCGGGTAACGCCGCGAAGCGCGAAATGGTTCAATGGATCGAGCAACTCACCGCTGAACTGGAGAAGACGCCGCCGCACATCATGGACGGCGTTCCGGAAACGCTGGCGTATCTGGCGGGGCATCACCGGCTGATTCTTCTGACGAAGGGCGAAGCGGCGGAGCAGGCCGCGAAGGTCGAGCGTTCCGGCCTGCAGACGCATTTTGAAGCCATTGAGATTGTTGCGGAAAAAGAACACACCACCTACGAGCGAATCGTTCATCAATTTAAGGTGGTGAAGTCGAACGCCTGGATGATCGGCAACAGCCCGCGCAGCGATATCAACCCCGCGCTACGGGCCGGACTGAACGCCGTCTTCATTCCTCATCACGCGACGTGGGTGCTGGAGCAAAGCTCCCTCGAGAGCGGCTCCGGACGGTTGCTGATTCTTTCAGCGTTCCGGGACTTGCGTTCGCACTTTTGAAATTGCCGCCCGCCGGAAAAATTCCAAACTTTCAAGCAACGCATGGGAAGCGCAGGAGTCTTCTACAATGGATTATCGCAAGGAGTTTGCCGAGTTCGATGATGTGACGTATCTCGATGCGGCGACGCAGGGTCCTCTCCCGGTCGCATCCGCGCAAGCGGCAAAAGAGGCGATCGAGAGGAAGAAGCTGCCGTTCCGCATCACGGACGGCGCCTACTTCGAGATACCGGACCGGATTCGCACGTCGCTCGCGAGCATTATTCATGCCGAGGCCGACGATATCGCGCTGACCACCGGCGCGAGCGCGGGATTTGCGGCGGTTGCGTCGGGGATCGAATGGAAGGCGGGCGATGAGGTGATGGTCGCGCGAGGAGAATTCCCAGCGCACTTCGCGACGTGGCTGCCATACGAGCACGCGGGGAAAATGAAATTGAAAACGATCGATCCCGCCGGGCGGTTCATCACGGCCGATGATTATGCGGCGAGCATCACGCCAAAAACGCGGCTCGTGACCGCGAGCCTCGTGCGGTTCGACAA
>DASPVY010000130.1:0-6828 GCA_035622115.1 Candidatus Acidiferrales bacterium | reverse complement strand
GTCGCCTTTCAGGAAATCGAGTTCATACAGCGTGAGATGAACGCTGTCGTCGTCCAGCTTCGCTCGAAGCGCACTTTCCATCGGCTTTCGGGCTTCGTCGAACCGGTTCAGAGTCGTCAACGCGGCCGCAAGCGTTTCCTGGTTTATGACGTTGTTAGGCCCAAACTCAACCGCGGAGCGCGCGACGTCCAGTTGCTTGTCGAACTGACCGAGAGCGGAGTAGACCACGCCCAAATTGTTGTATGGAATAGGATCGCGCGGATAGCTTTGAATCCATTCCTGATAGGTTTCAGCGGCCTTCTCCAATTCGCCGGTCACGAATCCGTAATAGGCGGACGTGATATGAAACTTTTCCAGCTCGCTTGCCCGATCGCGAAGTTCATACGCCTTGGTGAGAGCGACCGAAGCGCGTTCGGTCTCGCCGAGGTTGGCGTACATGATGCCGATTCCCCCGTACGCGCTCGCGAAATTTGGATCGAGTTCTACCGCGCGCAGGAAATACGGCAGCGCCGCTCCCGCACCCTTCTCGCGTTCCGTCTTTTGCGCGAGGCTGTAGGCCTTGAGCGCCTCGAGCGACGGAGTGGTTTCCTGAGCCAGCGGCACGTCGAATTTCTGTACGGATGAAAGCGATTCGCCCAGCTCAGCGCGAAGTTTCGTCGCCGCCGAGCCCAGCGCATCCAACACTTTTTCCTTGCCCGGCGCGCGCTCCTGCTCTTCCGCAAGAATGTCGCCCGTGTGGCAATTCACCGCCTTCAACCCCACGATGAACTCGCTTCCAATGCTGGCGATCGAGCCGCTGACATAGGCCTTGCTGTCCGACCGCTGGCAAACTTCGCGCGCAACATCCGGAATCAGCGGCGTGTTCGCCGGCTTCGTCATCATCCCCAGCGTCGACGCCACTTTGTCGTCGGACAATACATTCAAGAACGGCGACTGCCTGAGCGACACGCCCAGCGCCTGTTTCAACGTGTCGTCGAACACCGGATCGGCGGTCGAGTTCGCGAAATCCGCAACGAGCACGGTGTCGCGTTCGCCGAGCACTGCCGGCTTGCTCCGGCCTTTCACCCACCAGAACGCTCCCGCCGCGGCCAGCACTGCCGCCAGCCCCGCAACCACGATCCACATCCGCGAACCGTGGGCCGGCTCCTCTGTCAGGCTCTCGCCCGTCTCGGCGGGCACCACCGCGCTCGATCCCGTCCGGGCAGGCGTTGGCACCGTTTTCGATGATCCTGAGCCCGTCGCTCCCGCTCGCGGCGCGGGCGCCCGATCCGAAGCCGCCGCCGGCGTCAGGCTCGCCACCGTCACCGTCGCTGTCACGGATGTCGAGCGCGTCGAGTCAAATTCCCTCCGCATTCGCTTCAGTTCCGCGCGCACATCGGCAGCGTGCTGGTAACGCAGCTCGCGATCCTTCTCCAGCGCGCGGCTGATCGTTCGCTCCAGATCCGCGGGAATCTCGGAGTTCAATCTCACCGGTGCGACTGGAGCACGATTCAGAATCGCGTCGAAAATCACGCCGGATGTTTCGCCGTGGAAAGGCGGCGCGCCGGTGGCCATCTCGTAGAGCACTACGCCGAAGCTGAAAATGTCGCTTCGCGCATCCACCTCTTTGCCGCGAACTTGCTCCGGAGACATGTACGCCACGGTTCCCAGCGTGCTCCCCGGACTCGTCAGGTGCAGCGATCCAGCCGCCGTCGCGGTTTCTTGCGCTGAAATCGACTGCGCGGAAGGCAGCGCAATCGTCTTCGCCAGCCCAAAATCCAGAATCTTCGCCTGCCCGCGCTGCGTGATGAATAAATTCGCCGGCTTGATGTCGCGATGGATGATTCCCTTTTCGTGCGCCGCGGCCAGCGCGTCCGCAATCTGAATCCCGAAATCGAGGGTGTCCTCGAACGCCAATGGCTTGCCCGAAAGGCGATGCTTCAGAGTCTCGCCGTCGAGATATTCCATGGCAATAAACAGCCGCCCGGAATCCTCGCCGATTTCATAAATCGTGCAAATTCCCGGATGGTTCAGCGCCGATGCCGCGCGCGCCTCGCGCCGGAATCGTTCGAGCGAAACGGGATCTTTCGCCACATCGTCAGGCAGGAACTTCAGTGCGACGGGCCGGCCGAGGTTGAGGTCCTCGGCCTTGTAGACCACGCCCATTCCCCCGCCGCCGAGCCTCTCGAGGATTCGGTAGTGCGAGAATTGCGAGCCGGAGAGCGAAATTCCGGATGCGGGCTGATCGGTCATCGCGGGCGAATCTTACCACTTTTGGCTCGCGCGCCCAAAAGCGTCACCAGCGCCATTCCGGCTCTCGCGCCTTTGGTTCCGCTCTCCTCGGATTGCGCCGCGCTTGCAGGAAGCGGGTGTAATCAGCCGCTTAAAGGCGCACCTTCTGCGTACGGGCTCTGCGCCTTGTATCGCTTTTCAAACTCTTCGCGCGTGCAAATCGTCCGGATGTCCGTGATTCGATCCAGTGCCAGAATTCCATCCAGATGATCGATTTCGTGCTGCAGCAGCTCGGATAAGTTTCGATCGTCTCCCGCGCTGATTTCGCACACGTTCCCGCGCGTGTCCTGGTACCGAATCTGCACCTCGCGGTGCCGTTCCACCTGCATAAAAATCGAAAGAAAGCTCAAGCAAGCATCCCAAACGACAATTTTTTCATCGCTTCGCGCCGTAATCTCCGGATTGATCAGTGGCCACGGCTCCGCGCCCGGCAGTTGCACGAAAATCACTCGTTCGCTGACACCCAACTGCGGCGCCGCAATTGCCCGTCCATAGCCGGTCTTCGCGCGCCAAAACGCAAGCGTGTCTGCAAGATCGCCGATCAGCGCCGCGATCTTCGCTGACCCGGGATCAGTCACCGCCCGCGCGGTCTCCCGCAGTTTCGGATCCCCCAATTGCAGGACCGTTCGAACGCCCATTGCTCTGCTCCTTCTCCTGCCAAGTGTTTGGCTTCAATCTAGCAGAATCGAACTGGCTGCAGCTACCGGCGCTACCTTCCCGGTGGCCCCGAAAGCCGAAAGTGATTCAGCTTACTTCGTTCTGCATTCGACATTTGTGAATTGAAGTCAAAGACGGAATTAATCGTGCTCGAATTATCTCGCCGGTGTTCCCCGCCCACCGGAAATGAGAGCTTTTCCGAATGCGACTGGGCATCTTTTTTCCTATATTGGGGACATTTTTCGTAGCCGTGCTTCCCGCCGCAGCGCAAACGTCGATTTCCCGCACCTCCGTTGCCTCAAATTCCATCTCGGCTCTGGCGCCCGCGCGCTCCACTTCGCCATCCCGCAGCGGAAGCGGCGCTTTTGCCGGAATCCAGCTCCGCAGCTTCTCCGCATCTAGCCGCGCCCCGGCGCTCGCCGGCAGATATGCGGACGACGGCGCGTCCCTGTTGCCCCTCCCCGATCAAGTCACCACGTTATTCGCCTCCCAATCGATCGTTCCCGTGGCAGCATTTGGCAAAGGCCGCCTGTCGTTCGCGGGTTTTAGCGCCACATTGCACATGGGCAACGTCGTTCTCGGTCCTTCCGGAGCCGGCGGCCTTCTGGATTTTCGTCCGCCGCGCCATTATCAACCCGCCGATCCTCGTCCGATGGATTCCTACGGCCTAAGCCTGAAGCTTCATCTCGGTAGGCCCGTTGATTTGGGGCATTGCGCCGAGTTCTGGCGCGGCGTGTCGCGCCTTCTTTCCGAAATTCAATAAACCGTCCGTGCGGCGCCGAACGCGACCGTCGACTTCCGCCCGCGTTCGTCGGACCGCCAAAATAAATACATCGCCTTGCGCCTCCGTGCGCATCCCATAAACGTGGGTCGCTACTTTGAGTTTCAGACACAATTTCAAAATGCGACTCAGCCATCTCGACGCGCGCGGCCACTTGGTCTCGTTCCGAATCGCCTCCCGGCGCCAAATCGTGGTAAAACAATGAGTGCCGGAGCGACATTGGCGCGCTGGTAAGGCCTGCGGCGCCAGGGCGAGTTGCGCATTTCGCGCGGTGCGAAAGGAGAATCTTCATGCGAAAGAAGTTTTTAACAGGTGCGGCTCTCTTGATTGCTGCTACGCTCGCTTGGGCGGCCAGCGACCCTTGGAAGTCAAAACCATTCAGCCAGTGGACCGATAAGGATGTTGCAGACATCCTGCAAAATTCGCCCTGGGCTCGCCCCAGCGTTCAGGCGCAAGGCGCCTGGCATCCCGATGGCATGACCCAGGCCAGCGGTAGCACTTCTATGCCCGGCGGAGCCGGCGACACTTCCAAAGCTTCCGCATCCGCGGCTCCGGGAACCGCCAGCGGAACGGAGAAGAACGAGGCTGCCGCCGCCGAAACCCAGTCCTACAGCGTTTACTGGTGGTCGTCCCGCACCATTCGCGCCGCTTCTTACCGTCGTGCCGTCCTGAAGGGCTCCATGACGCAAGCCGACGCCGAAAAAGATCTCGCAGCCGTTCCCGACGACTACATGGTCCTCCTGCAATCCCAGAACATGAAATATTTCCAAACTCGCGGCGAAGATTCGTTCACCAAGGACGCCTGGCTGCAAATGAAAAAGTCCAAGGACAAGGTTTTCCCGACAAAAGTGGGCTTCCTGAAAGGGCCTGACGGCTCCGTCAACGGCGTCGTTTTCTATTTTCCAAAGAAGTCAGCCAACGGCGAGCCCACAGTGGCAGCCGACGAGAAGGAAATCGATTTTTATTTCAAGATCGGCGGGTCTAAAGTCCTGACTGCCTTCGACCCCAGAAAGATGACCGACAGCCAGGGCCAGGATCTGTAACGGGCTCTTTCGTTTCGGGTGGCTCAGCGTTCGGCCGGAAAGCCCCTTGTAACCGGCCGAACACTGAAAGTTCACGCCCGTAGTTCTAATCCTTATTGTCTAATCCGGACAGGCTCTAGTACCCTCCTCAAATTTACCGATTTTTCTGTTGCAGTCCCTCGCCTCTCGCGTACACACTCCCGTCGCGTTGACGGGTCAGGAAGTTACAAGTACGTGACTAGCGCCGCGGTCGCCGAACGTTTTCATCGGCTCCTTGCGCGCTACGCGATAATCCGTCCAGGCGTCGCTGTCACCAGACCTGAGCCGGAGGAACACCCGCCTCATCCGGTATGGTGCCCCGCCTCCGGCTCGGAGCCTGCTCGGCACTCTCACGGAGGCTGTAATGCTCGCACTTCAAGCCCGGCCGAAGATAAAACTTCGAAACACTTCGCTTGCGCGAACCGGCGCAAGGATTCTTTGCTCGTTCGCCATCTTTCTCTCCATTCCCTTCCTGAGTGCCGCGCAGCAATCTTCATCGAGCGCCGATCAAGTGATCGATCGCATCATCGCCCGCGAAGCGGTCGAGACCGCCACGATCCGCCACTACAGCCCGCTGATCGAAACCTACGTTCAGGATATGCACGCCGACAACGAGTTCGGCGAGGTTCCGGTGAAGGACCACTATTTTCTCGGTTTCGCCGACTTCACCCACGGCGTTGCCGTTCGCTCCCTTCTCGGCAGAGAAGGAGCGAAATACAGCGGACGGTATTCCGGCCTCTTCTCGCATTTCACGGCATTTTTCTCCAATCAGTACCAACCCGAAGGCTTCCTGCAAATGGCCTTCGTCGATGAACACGGAATCGATCGCGCGCACTACCATTTCGAATACGTCCGCCGCGAATTTCTCGGCGAGACGCGCTGCCTGGTCTTCGACGTTACTCCGCTCAAAGGCTCCGGCAAGTTTCGTTTCAAGGGACGCATCTGGGCCGACGAGCGCGACTACACCATCGTCCGCTTCAATGGCGTGTATACGCCGGTCGCCATCGGCAACGGCTTCAATGTTCACTTCGACAGCTGGCGCACGAATCTGCAGCCGGGCTTGTGGCTTCCCACTTACGTCTTCAGCCAGGAAAGCGCGCTGAAGAGCGGCCTCGGGGCCACGGTTCATTTCAAATCGCAAACGCGCCTGTGGGGCTACGATCTCGTCAACGCCGCGCACGAAAGCGAATTCAGCGAGCTCGTCGTCGAAGCGCCAGGCGCGGTTCAAAATCCGGAGACCGCTTCGAACGATCCGTCTCCGATTGAAGCGGAACGCCAATGGGCCCGCGAAGGCGAAGACAACGTGATCGATCGCCTGGAACGCGCGGGTTTTGTCGCGCCTCCGGGATCGGTCGATAAAGTTCTCTCCACCGTCGTCAACAATCTCGAAGTCACCAACAATCTCGACATCGAGCCGGACATCCGCTGCCGCGTTCTGCTCACGGCCACGCTCGAGTCGTTCAACATCGGCCATACGATCGTGCTCAGCCGCGGGCTGCTCGACGTGCTTCCCGACGAATCCAGCCTCGCCGCCATCCTCGCGCAGGAAGTCGGCACCATTGTGGAAACCCGCCGCACCGCCGATCCTTGGGGTTTCAACGATCTCACCGATCTTTCACCCACCGAAGTCGTCGCGCGGCTGTCCTTCCGCCTCACGCAGGACGAGCAGGATTTGGCCAGCAAACGCGCCGCCGCTCTTTTGCAGAATTCTCCGTACAAAGACAAGCTCAATTCCGCCGGCCTTTTCCTGAAGCAGCTCGACGCGAAAGAAAAATCTCTCCCCGCGCTGATCAATCCGATGCTCGGCAATCGCATCTATCTCGCTCAGCAGCTCATCCACTCCGCGCCGGAACTCCAGGCCACTAATCTCGATCAGATTTCCGCGTTGCCGCTGGGCGCGCGCATCAAGCTCGATCCCTGGTCCGACAAAGTCGAGATGCTCAAGCCCAACCCGGTCGCGCTGGTCTCGGTCCGCGAAAAAGTGCCCTTCGAGGTCACGCCGTTCATGCCCTATCTGAGCTATTACGTCCCGCCCGGCTCGCAGCCCGGCGCTCAGCC
>DASPVY010000129.1:0-2207 GCA_035622115.1 Candidatus Acidiferrales bacterium | reverse complement strand
CGGCGCATTCTTGCGTTTCTGGTGCTCGCAGTTTTGACCGCGAGCGTCGCACGCGCCCGCTTTCGCCAACCCAACGATGAATATCGCGCTCGCCGCGCGAAACTGATATCGCGGTCGGAAAGTCCAATTGTCGTTTTCGGCTACACCGGCCACGAAGACCTTTCCGAGTTCGCCGTCTTTTTTCAGGAGAAGAATTTTTATTATCTCACCGGGGATGACCAGCCCGGCGGCGCCGTTCTCCTGATTCCCGAGCCTCCCGCGGGCAAGTCGCTCGATGGCGCGCGCGAAATTTTGTATCTTCCGCCCCGCAACCCGTTCGAGGAACGCTGGGAAGGCCCGAAGATGGGCCCGGACGATCCGGACATCGCTGAGAAGACCGGGTTCGCGGAAGTCAAACCGTTCGCTGAGCTGCGCGGCAAGCTTGTAGACCTCGCCAAAATCTATCCGACGTTCTACACGTTGCTTCCCGGACAAGAGGAAGAAGGCTATCCACACCTGAAAAATTGGAGCGAATGGCTGAAAAGCGTGGTGCCCGGCGCGACAGTCCGCGACATCACGCCCGCGATCAGCGCGTTGCGGCAAGTGAAATCACCGGGCGAATTGGCGCTGATGCAAAAAGCGATTGACGCTTCGATTGACGCGCACCTCGACGCGATGAAGCACATGAAACCGGGCTTGTACGAATATCAAATTGCCGCGCGGATGAAAGAAGTTCACGAGTGGGATGGCTGCTCGCGCGAAGCTTATGCGCCCATTGTAGGCACCGGGTTCAACTCCACCGTGCTGCACTACAGCACGCTCGACGCGGAGATTAAAGACGGTGACATCGTGGTGCTCGATGTCGGCGGCGAATATGGCGGCTATGCCGCTGATATTACGCGCACGCTTCCGGCGAACGGAAAGTTCACGCCACGGCAGCGCGAAATTTACGAGATCGTTCTCGGCGCGCAGAATGCGGCGCTCGAGGCGATCAAGCCGGGAGCGGTGCTTTCGACCGAACTCAATCGAATCGCGCGCGATTACATCAATTCGCACGGCAAGGACCTGCACGGCCAGCCGCTCGGGCAGTATTTCATCCACGGGCTGGGCCATCAGCTCGGACTCGACGTTCACGATCCCGGAAGCGGCGCCGGCCGGCCGTTGGACGCCGGAATGGTGATCACCGACGAGCCCGGCATCTATATTCCCGAAGAGAAGCTCGGCGTGCGCATCGAAGATGACGTTCTGGTGACAAAAGACGGCCATGAGCTTCTAACGGCGCGCCTGCCCCGGTCTGTGGATGAAATCGAGAAAATTATGGCGGAAAGTAAGGAAAAATAGGCGCTTCGGACCGCAAAATCGCTCAAATCAGGCTGCATTGACGGTTGTTTGCAAGTCTGTTATCGTGTGCCCATATGGCAGCCCGCGGAAAGTCAACCAAGAAGTCGTCAGCAGCACGGTCTCACGGCAGAGCCAAGCCTTTGAAACGAAAAGGCTTGCATGCCGGTGAACGCGGCAAAGCCGCCGTTCCGGCACCGGATCCGGCCATCCAGCAGCAGCTGAAACTATACGAAGAAGCACTTAAGGAAGTCCAACAGCAGAGATTCCCTCGCGCCAAGCAGATACTGGAGAAGGTGATTGAGGGTCCCAGTAAGGAACTTGGCGACCGCGCCCGCGTCCATTTCCGCGCCGTGGAAGTGCGGATTTCGAAGACGCCCTCGCCTCCGCCGAAGTCTGCTGAGGAACATTACACGCAGGGCGTGGCGCTGATGAATCTGGGGCGCTGGGACGAAGCGCGAGTGCATCTCGATCGGGCGTTGAAGGCGGCGCCGAAAGCGGACCACATCGTGTACGCCATGGCGGCGCTGGACTGTCTGACGGGCGAAGCGGAAAGCGCAATGGAACGCCTGAAGTTCGCGATCCAATTGCGCCCGGAAAACCGCTACCACGCGCGGAACGACGAAGACTTCGCATTCCTGCAAGAGGATCCTCGATTCACCGAACTTCTTTATCCGGAGCGGGACAGTTCCGTCGGTTAGTTTCCTTTGTGAACAATAATCAAGCACATCGCACGCATCCGGCGCGAGTTGTCGCGCTGGGCGGAGGCACCGGCCTTTCCAGCGTCTTGCGGGGATTGAAGGAGTATGTCGCGAGGCGCCGGGAAGAAAGGCGGCGGCTGCCGATCGCGGATCTTGCGGCGGTGGTGACGGTCACGGACGACGGCGGAA
>DASPVY010000128.1:0-7055 GCA_035622115.1 Candidatus Acidiferrales bacterium | reverse complement strand
CCTGCGGAGGCTTGCTCGACGTCGTTTACGACGGGCCGCGAATCGCGCCGCAAGCGCTTCGCGACACGTGGCGAAATCGCAAGGCGAGCGGCCGCGCTGAAGATCAGAGCGGCGTGTGGCGATTTCGCGAGCTCCTGCCGTTCGTGGCCGAGGGCCAGAGCGTGGTTACGCTGGGCGAAGGCCGCACGCCGCTTCTCGACGTTCCGCATTCGGGCGAATGGGCGGGAGGCGTGCGGCTGGCGATCAAGCATCAGGGCAACAATCCCACCGGCTCTTTCAAGGATCTGGGCATGACGGCGTGCATCACGCAAGCCGCGATCGCCGGCAGTCGCGTGACGGCATGCGCGTCCACCGGCAACACGTCGGCTTCGATGAGCGCGTACGCGATCCGCGCAGGCATGAGAGCGGTGGTGGCCGTGCCTGCCGGGAAAATCTCCGCGGCGAAATTGGCGCAAGCGCTCGAATTCGGCGCGACAGTCATGGAAATCGGCGGAAGCTTCGATGCGGCGCTGCAGCTGCTGCGGGTTTTGGCCGGCCAGATAAATTTGTATCTCGTGAATTCGCTGAATCCGTTTCGCATCGAAGGGCAGAAAACGATTGTCTGCGAGATTTTCGAGCAGCGCGATTGGAAAGCGCCCGATTACATCGTCGTGCCCGGAGGAAATCTCGGCAACGTATCGGCGATCGGCAAGGGACTTTGCGACCTCAATCAAATGGGTCTGATCGAGAAATTTCCGCGTCTTGTGGTGGTGCAGGCGGAAGGCGCGAATCCGTTTTGCCGGATGCTCGCGAGCGGAAGCGATCAGCTTGTGCCGGTTTCAGAACCGCGCACCGAAGCGACGGCGATTCGCATTGGCAATCCGGTGAATTGGACGAAAGCATTGCGCGCGATTCGCTCGACGGATGGCCTATGCGAGTCGGTCAGCGATGCGGAAATTTTTGCGGCCAAGGCGGAATTCGCGCGCGACGGTGTTGGATGCGAGCCTGCCTCGGCCACCACGCTTGCGGGACTTCGAAAGCTCGTCGCAAACGGGAAAATTGAACGCGGCGCGGATGTCGTTGCGGTGCTCACGGGACACCAACTGAAGGATCCGGAAATCGGCCCGCGCCGTCGAAGTGAGGAAGAGCTGGCGAGCCGGCGAATCAGCGTCGAGCCGGACATCGGCAAAATGCGCATCGCGCTCGAAAAAGTCCTCGCGTCGCACTGAAATCATTTCGATTTTTTTCCATCCAATCGGGCCCCTTCCAGGCCCGCAGAGTTGGCGGCGGGCGCCTGCAGAGTAGCGAATTCTAATTGCGACAAAGTTTCAAATGAATATTCTTGATCTTGCAGATAAGGAATAATTTGCAGATTTCTAATCGCCACACTTTTGGGGCCGTGCAGCGGCGCCAGAACTGCGAGGTCGGTTACGCCTGCTTCTTGCTGACGACGCTCTCTTCCAGGCGGTCGCGATGCGGCAACATGCCGCGATCCGCCAGCAACTCGGCATTGAGAATGGCCGCGCCGGCAGCGCCGCGGATGGTGTTGTGCACCAGCAGCGTGAACCGAAAATCGAGGATCTCGCAGGGCCGAATCCGGCCGACGCTGACGGTCATGCCGCGTCCCGCATCACGGTCCTTGCGCGGCTGCGGGCGATCCGCTTCGTCGCTGACGAGAATCGGATGCTTCGGCGCCGTCGGAAGCCCGAGGCGCTGCGGCTCGCCAATCCAACTCACGAGCGCACGGCGCACGTCCGCCGCCGTAGCTTTTGACTTGAATCGGACCGAGACGGACTCGAGATGGCCCTCGAGGACCGGCACGCGATTGCAGTGCGGGCTGACTTTGAACTCCGCAAATTTCACCGAATGCCCCGCCAGCTTGCCCAAAATCTTGCGCGGCTCGGTTTGCATCTTTTCTTCCTCGCCGGAGATGAATGGAATCACATTTTCGATGGCATCGAGTGACGCGACTCCGGGATAGCCGGCGCCGGAGACTGCCTGCATGGTTGCGACGAACACTTCCGACACGCCGAACGCGTCGTCGAGCGGCTTCAGCGCCATCGCCAGGCCCACCGTGGAACAATTCGGATTCGTAACGATGTAGCCGGTGGTAAAGCCGCGGTGCTCTTTTTGCCAGGCGATCAGATTCAAGTGATCGGGATTGATTTCCGGAATCACCAGAGGAACGTCGTCTTCCATTCTGTGATTCCGGCTATTGCTGATCACCGGATAACCCGCGCGAGCAAACTGCTCTTCGATCGGGCCGGCCACGCTGGAATCCAGCGCGGAAAGAACGAAATCGCAGCGAAGACCGGGCTCGGCGAATTTCACTTCGAGGACCTCGACCTGACCCGGAATCGGAGATTCCTGCAGCCACCGCGCGGCTTCCGCATAAGTCTTGCCGGCGGAGCGCTCCGATGCGGCGACTTCAGTGATGCGAAACCACGGATGATCCACGAGGCCACGAATCATCTTCTGGCCGACGGCGCCCGTGGCGCCCAGAATTCCCACGTTCCAAGTCATCTTGCTCCTCCCGAACCGGCGTCGCCCACCCAAGTGCCCGGCGCGTCCGGCCTGGCGGCGTTGCGCACAAGCAGCGGGATGCGCTCCTGCATCAGGAAGTGGAACGCCTTGGGATGAACGACGCGCGCTCCGTTTCGCGAAAGCTCGAGCGCCTGTTCATAGCTGAGGCGGGCGTGCCACTGCGCATCGGGGTTCAGCTTCGGGTCGGTATCAAAGAAACCGTCGACGCTGCTCCAAATTGTGAGGTCATGCGCACCAAGCGCGCAAGCAACGATTGCGGCGGAGTAGTCGGAGCTGTTACGTCCCAGGGTGGTGATGCGGCCGTCGGGGGTGGCGGCAACGAACCCGGTGACGACCGGAAGCGTGGCCAGCAGGAAAAATGGCTCGAGGGTTTCGCGCGTTTTCCGGCAGGATTCATCGAGCCGCGCGTGGGGATCTTCGCGGTCGCCATCGGTAACGATGAACTCGAAGGCATCGAGCGCTTCGGCGTGCACGCCGAGCACGCGCAAAGCCGCGGCGAAAATCCGCGCGCTCATTCGCTCGCCGAAGGAGACGACGTCGTCTGTCATTTCCACCGGCGATTCGCCATGGCCCGCATGGCGGACGACCAGGTCCAGCGCGTGAGCGAGCTCGGCGAGCTCGAGGCGCAATTGAAATTCCTGCTGATCGCCGGCCAAGAGCTGCCCGCCGATGCGCGTGTGAAGCTGGGAAATTTCTTCGGCTTCGGCGATGGCCGTCGAAGTGTCGCGCATTCGAAGCGCGCGCGTAACGCTATAGAGCCGATCGGTCACGCCGCCGAGGGCCGAGACGACCACGACGACGCGATCGAATTCGGCGTCCCGGACGGCCTGGCCGGCGGCCGCGAGAATACTAGCCGCCGAGGTCAACACGCTGCCGCCAAATTTCATCACGCGCACTCGACCTGCGAGCGGCGCTTTTTGCCCGGATTGAGCCGGCTGGGCGATTTGCCCCAGGACGGCATTTCGTTGGACCGGCTCTTCGCGCTCCCGATCTTGCCCGTTCTGTTCGGCGCTCATGGCGCTCCTTTATCTCGCTCAGGCACCCCTGAAAACAAAAAACCCGCCTGCCAGGCTGTCTTCTGGCGGCGGGCTCGAGGTGCTGATTTTTGGTTTAGGCTCAGCTGCCTCCGGCGCCAGAAGACGTGGTCGTAGTCACACGCGTGATCATTCGCGTGCACATCGACATCAGCGGCTTAAGGCCCGGCTTCAACATTGCGGTTACCAATTTAAGGGCAGGATTCGGAGATGTCAACGGACAATTTGGCGCGTGATGTGGGGTCGGTCGGCATGACTACTGGGTGTCGCGGAGGAGGACGATGTCGGACTCGTTGCGGCGGCGAAGCATCCCGATGGACTTGGCGTCCGGCGACAAGTGGAATGTGGCGACCTGCTCCGAAGGGAAATTCGTGATCTGCTTGCCGGTGGAACCGTCGAGCGACTGAAGCCACAAGTTGTCCACGCCATTGACGCGGACCGGATAGATGACGGACTTGCCGTCCGCAGTAAACTGTGGCCCGGCGGAGATGCCGGGATTGGGATCGAGGAATTTGACGCTGGGATCGTTCACATTCAGCGGAACGAGGGCGATGCGTTGCTTGACCCCTCCGGTCGTCTGCGTCCCCATTGTCGCGACGAAAGCCAGCAGCTTTCCATCCGGAGAAATTCCGAGCTCAGCGCTGCCGATGATTGCGTTCTTGATTTGGCCACCGGGCAGTGCCTCGGGCTTGCTCGAGCCGTCCACCGGCACGCTGTGCACGAATCCATTCAATTCCGGGTAATAGGCTGTTTTGGAGTCTGGCGAGCAGATTGGACCTCGATCGACCTTCCCGAACGACAGCTGCTTCGCGTTGGCTCCGTTCGAATCCATGCGCCAAATTGTGACCGCATTTCCTCCGCCCTGTCCGACCCAGGCGAACAAAATGGTCTTTCCGTCGGGGCACGCGTTTAAGCCTAAGGTAGAAACGTTGGAAAGCAGAACCGCCTTCCCCGAGCCGTCTGGCGATATTCGCGAAAGATCGCTGCCTTGCGCGACGAAGAGATCGCCGCTGGGGCTCCAGGCGTAATCATAAAAGCTCTCCTGCTGCGTGAGGACAGGGGCAGGAGGCGCCGCGACGCCTGCCGCCGGAAGAACGTAAAAGCTCAGCAAAGTTTTTTGCTGAGCGGTGGCCAGAGTTTTTCCGTCAGCGGAGAGCGTCATGGTCGAGTAACTGTTGGTATCCTTGGTGACCGGCTGGAACACGCCCCCGGGATAGGAGACCACGCCGATCTGGCCGCGCTGGAAACCGCTGTCGGGGCCTTGATACAGAACCAGAATACTCTTGCCATTGGGAAGCCACGCGTCGTGGCGAACGATCCTGTCTTTGTATTCGGCGATGACATCGAACTTGCCTGAAGCGATGTCGAAAAGCCGGAGCGTGCTCAACTCGTTTCCGACCTGAAGCGGAACCGCGAGGACGCGGTCGGCGCCGGGCTGCCACGCGAGGGCCCGCGAAGCCTCCGTGTTGATCGCGCTGACAAACATTTTTTCGGCGCTGCCGTCGGCATTGGCAGTGAGAAATTGATATTTGCCGACCTCGGGATCATTGTCGCGCATAAACGCGATGCGCTTGCCATCGGAGGAAAACGTGATTCCGGAATCGATGTCACGAACGATGTCTTGCGGCGTGCCGCCCAATACCGGCGCGCGATAGAGATCGAAACTATCGGCGATCGAAGTCACAGCCTTCCGAAAATAGATATAGTTGCCGTCCGGTGAAAACGACAAATCGGCGTAAAAGCTATCCGACGGCGGGAGCACTTGCGTGTCGCTGTTCGTCGGCACGTTCTTGAGCCAGAGACTGGGTTTGCCGTTGTCAACGACTACGCTCAAAACGTACTTGCCATCGGGCGAAATCGCCGCGAGAAACGATTTGCCGTTGTTGGTGATCTGCGAAATTGTGAAATTCTGGAAGGGCGGCGCGGCCTTGCCGGCAAGCAGTGAATAGATGCCATAGGCCGCCGCGGCCAGGATGATGAGCGCGACGATGGCTCCGCCAACCAAGCCGAGCTTGTGTTTCTTCGCTGTCTCGACGACAACCGAGCTTCCCGATGCCGACGAGGCCTCGCGCTGCGCGGGAACCGCAGAAGCGGAGGCAGCGCGCGACGCGGAGGCCGCAGACGGCGATGACGGCGTGGCAGCTTCCTCGGCGGGCGGAATCGCCGCCGATGAAGGGAGCCTGCCGGAGCCGGTGTCGCGCTTCAGGCGCTGAAGATCGGTGCGCAATTCGGCCGCGGATTGACAGCGGAGCTTGCGATCTTTCTCGAGAGCTTTGTTGATTACATCGTCGAGTTTCGGCGGCAACTCGGGATTCAAACGGACGGCGGGAATGGGGGCGCGATTCAAGATGGCGTCCGTGACGACGCCCGAAGTTTCGCCGCGAAACGGCTGCGTTCCCGTGGCCATCTCGTAGAGCACAACGCCGAAGCTAAAAAGATCGGTGCGCGCGTCGAGATCCTTGCCGCGAATCTGCTCGGGAGACATGTAGGCGACGGTGCCGACGGCTGTACCGGGACTGGTGAGCTGCTCTTCGTTGAGACCGACGGTTTCGTGTTCGGCGAGCGTGGAATCGCCGGGCGCGGCACCGCCGGTGGCCGGACGAATCTGTTTCGCGAGGCCAAAATCGAGAACTTTGGCGTGGCCGCGTTCAGTGACGAAGACATTTGCGGGCTTGATATCGCGGTGAACGATCCCTTTGGCGTGGGCGGCATCGAGCGCGTCGGCGATTTCGATGGCGATATCGAGGAAAAAATCGAGCTCGAGGGGGCGGCCGGCGATGCGATGCTTCAACGTCGTGCCTTCCATGTATTCCATGACGATGAAGGTGCGCCCGTCCTGTTGGCCAATTTCGTAAATGGTGCAGATATTTGGATGATTCAGAGCCGAGGCGGCGCGGGCTTCGCGGCGAAAACGCTCGAGAGCCTGGGGATCTTGCGCGACTTCTTCGGGCAGAAACTTCAGTGCGACGAAACGGCCGAGCTCGGTGTCCTCGGCTTTGTAGACCACGCCCATGCCGCCGCCACCGAGCCTTTCGATGACGCGGTAGTGGGAGAGAGTGCGACCGATGAGCGAGCTGGCGTCCGCCATATCGTGCGCCATGTTAGGACGCGGAGGAAGGCAAGTCAACGACGCGGGAATAAATCGGTGGTGCGATAATTCGACCCCCGTGGTCTGAACAAAGGCTACTTAGGCGGCGTGTGTTCGAGGGGCAGCTTAGAATATCGCTGCTTTTCAATTTCGATCACGAGCGTGATGCGCCCTTCAGGATCGCGGAATGGGAACGGTTTGCCGGTGTACTTGATCGAATTCGGATCTCCATACTTGAAGTCGCGGTCAGGACGGCGTTCGACCACCCGGCCGCGAAGCTGGGCTTCCTTGTAGGGATCGTGAAAATCAATGATGGACAACGCGATCCGTGGATCACGCTGCGTGTTCTTTGCCTTTAACGAAGTTTCCGACGTGCAAATCAAAATGCGGTCGCCTTCGCGCGTAACCCA
>DASPVY010000127.1:0-2601 GCA_035622115.1 Candidatus Acidiferrales bacterium | reverse complement strand
CCCGTCGAAATTCTGGAGCGTTTATGCGGCGACGGTAATGGGCTTCGCCAGCGTCTTTCTTTTGGGCCGCGCGGGTGAGCCCATTCGTCCGCTCCTCATCGCGCGCAAGGAAAAGCAGACCGTATCAGGAATGTTCGGCGTATGGTTGCTCGAGCGGTGTCTCGATGTCGGCGCGACGGCTGTCTTCGCGGGCGTGGCTCTCGTTGCCATTTCGCACGGCAAACTTTCGAGCGGCTCGGACACGGCGTTTCTGCATGTCGTCCGTTCGGGCGGTGCGATTTTCCTGGCTGGATTTGCGGTTGTAGCTGCATTTCTCGTGTACTTCCGGCTGCACGGGGCCGGAGTCGTGGCCAGGAATTTCGAGCGTTCCCTGATCGAGGGGAAAAGTCGCTCGGCCTGGCGCTCTAAAATCGCTGCACTGATTGCGGAATTGAGCGAGGGGCTCCATGCACTGAGAACGTGGGGCGATCTCGCGGCCGCGATCGGCTGGAGCGCGGCGCACTGGCTTTTGATCGCCTTCATCTACCTGTGGCTTTCTCACGCCTTCGGCGGCGCGCTCGCGGATATCGATTTCACCGGCGCCATGCTCGTTCTCGCGTTCACGCTGGTGGGCTCCGCGGCTCAGCTTCCCGGCGTCGGCGGCGGCGCGCAAGTGGCCACATTTCTTGTCTTCACCCTTATCTTTGGAGTAGAAAAGGAGCCAGCCGCGGCAGCCGCCATCACGATTTGGCTGATTACGTTCGCCAGCTCAACGCTGGTTGGAATACCCCTGCTTCTCCGCGAGGGCTGGTCGATGGGCGAATTGCGGCGCGCGGCACAAGCGGAGGAGCGAGAGGCCGCGGAGGAAGCGGAAGCCCACATGATCGAAGACGTCGAACCGGATCGGAAGGCGAAGGGAGATACGCGCCCGTGAAGTGTCCCTTCTGCGCGAATATCCACGACAAAGTGGTGGACTCGCGCGAGGGCCGCGCGGGAGATCTGATTCGCCGCCGCCGGCAGTGCCTCAAGTGCAATCGGCGCTTCACCACCTACGAGCGGATTGACGAAGTCCCTTACATGGTCATCAAGAAAGATGGCCGCCGCGAACGCTTCGATCGCAAGAAAATTCTTCAGGGATTGCTGAAGGCTTGCGAGAAACGGCCAGTGCCGACTCCAAAGCTCGAGGCGCTGGTGGACGAAGCCGAGCAATTCGTCAGCGAGGCCACGGAACGCGAGCGCACCACCGAAGAAGTAGGCGCGCTGCTGATGAATCGCTTGAAGAAGTTGGATAAGGTCGCCTATGTCAGATTTGCGTCGGTGTATTCCGATTTCAAGGATGTGAAAGAATTCATGAACGAACTGAAGGGCTTGCTTCGCGAGCGCACGCGAAAATAGCCTGGCCGTTCGCGGGCGGTAAAATCCGTTTCAACTTTGCCAGACGCCTGCCGCGAAATTCTTGATCGTGCGAAATCCGAGGTCCTCGTAGAGCTTCACCGCTGTCGAATTCAGCGCCGTCACCGTCAGTGAAAGCGAATGGAAGTGCCGCGCCTTAAGCGCCTGGATCGAAGTTTCCATCAGGAAACGGCCGATGCCCGAGCCGCGGTGGCCGGGCTTCACGCAAATTTGAGTCGTGTGGCCGACTCCTTCGGCGACGGTAGATGTAAGCACCATCCCCACTGGAGGTCCTCCGGACGCCTCGCGCACGACAAAGGACGCTTCCGGCAAGAATTGCCCGCACCCCGGCAGAATCACGATGTTTCGCAAGAATTTCATGCCGCCGGCTTCGCTTCGATATTGGTCGTTGATCTCGCCATCCACGTGATTCGCGTACGCCAATTGAATCAGCCGCGCGCACGACTCGAAATTCCGGTCGCTCCAACGTTCGATTCGCAGGCCGCGAGAAAGCGCTTCGCCCTTCAGCTTCGCGGTCTCAAGCGTCAGCATCATGAACTGCCGGGGATAGAGCCGGAAATAGTTGCCCAGCACGGTACCATCCAGCTCACGGCCGAAGGGCATGATTTGCGCTTCCACGCGGTTCACTCGCGGCGATCCGCGAAGCGTGGAAAGCATCTCGTTCAGCAGGCTATCGGTGATTTCCGACTGCGCAAATCGCGGCGACGCGAACAATCCACCAATCAATCCCTTGTGCTCTTCCAGAACGTAAAACCCGTAGCCTGCCGGCGCGTTCCCCTCGAACGCGACGCTGCCGCCAAGCGTATGCGAATCAACGAATCGCCGGATGAGGTCGATCGAGCCGTGGTAATCCCAGGATAGTTCGGACCGCCAGCACGCTGCTTCTTCCTCAAACAGGCGCTCGAGGTCGCGCGTGTGCATCTGGCGGAGATCGAGGAGCTGAGCCGATCTGGTCTTGTGCTCCACAGCCAAATTATAGCCTCGCCTCCCCTTACGCCCAACTATTACTCCGCTGGTAAGTGCGGGACGAAGCCTTCCGGTGTCCTCTGAGAATTATGCTACCATCCCGCAACATGAATCTTGGGCGACGCGGAAACGGAGACGGATGAGCGTCATTTCGGAACTTCGATACCCGACAACCCCATTTGCCAAGGCGATTTCCGGACTCCTCGCGTTCCTTCTCTTCGCCGTCTTTGGCACCACCGTTGT
>DASPVY010000126.1:0-3064 GCA_035622115.1 Candidatus Acidiferrales bacterium | reverse complement strand
GCGCAAATCCAACCGCAATCCGTCGCCAATTCTCAACAACGCGCCGCTCAGATACATGTCCGCGTGTGCAGCCTGCGCCACATCCTGCGCCTGTCCCGGCGGCAACTGCGCGTCGCCTTTCGTGCGTTCCTGAATCAATCCGCGCACTCGTTCGGTCGAGATCACTTCCAGCGATTTCGTTTGAGCCAAATCCGTCGTCAGGAGTTCCGCCACGCCCGGACCCAGCCAGTCGAGTGACTTGTCGCCCGACATGTTCTCGATCTCGACCACCGCCAGCGCCTTTGCTGCCGATTGCGTCCCCGCCGCGCCCGCCCCGCCCGGCGCAGCCGAATGCAGCTTCCACATCGTCGCGGCAACAATCGCGCCGATAAGCACAGCCGCCGCTACTCCAGCGCCCGCCGCCGCGTACCATCTCGGTCGTTCCTTGGGCGCAATCACCACCGGTGTGCTGCGTGCTGCTGAACTCGAATCGCGGTCGAGCCGCTGCAAATCCGCGCGGACATCGGAGGCGTGCTGATACCGAAGGCTTCGATCTTTCTCGAGGCATTTCCTGACGATTCGTTCGAGTTCGGCCGGAACCTCGGGGTTCGTCTGCGCGAGTGGTGCGGGCGCGCGATTCAGGATCGCATCGTGCACCACGGCCGCGGTGTTCCCGGGAAACGCGCGGCTTCCGGCGGCCATCTCGTAAAGCACCGCGCCAAACGAAAAGAGATCCGTTCGCGCGTCCAGTGCTTCGCCGCGCGCCTGCTCTGGAGACATATACGCCGCGGTGCCCAGTGCCGTGCCGGGCGTCGTCAACACGATTTCTTCATTCGTCGCCGTGGGCAGAGCCGAAAAATCCCCGCCCGCCTCGGCTTGGGTCAGCTTTGCCAGACCGAAATCGAGGATTTTCGCGTGCCCCCGCTCCGTCACAAAAATATTCGCTGGCTTGATGTCCCGGTGAACGATTCCTTTCGAGTGCGCGGCGTCCAGTGCGTCCGAAATCTCAATTCCGAGGTCGAGCGTCTTTTCGAGGTCGAGCGGCTTGCCGCTGATGCGCTGCTTCAGTACCTCGCCCTCGAGATACTCCATCGCGATGAACTGCTGTCCTTCGTGCTCGCCGATTTCGTAAATCGTGCAGATATTTGGATGGTTCAGGGCCGAAGCCGCCTGCGCTTCGCGCTCGAACCGCTCCAGCGCCAGCCGGTCTTTCGCCATCGCCTCCGGCAGGAATTTCAGGGCGACGAAGCGCCGCAGCTTGGTATCCTCTGCCTTGTAGACCACACCCATTCCGCCACCCCCGATTTTCTCGACGATGCGGTAGTGCGAAATGGTTTTGCCAATCATTTGGGAACTTCCATGTTTGTGCCGAATGGTAGGCCGTCGAAACTGACAAGTCAACGCACTCCGCGCGGCGTACCTGTGGGGTACGCCGGCATGGATCGTGCTCGCACGCGGCGAGGCGATGGCGCCGGCATCGAGGCGAAATGCGGAGCGCGCGCGAGACGGACCAGGGCGAGGAGGACGACCGGCCTAGCGGCTTCTCACCTGCGCACCCGAAGCCCGCCGTTTTGCGTTGAGAAACTCAACATCCAATGAAAATCTCAACGAACTTAGAACGCCGCTCTCCGCGCCGCCCGCGATAACCGCCCTGAAATCAGTCATTTAATCCTCGGCGCTCCGTTCCGCGGCCTGGCACCGCAATTGCACTACTGTACCTTCGGAATCGGGGTGAACAAGGAGAATAGGCATGACGAAGAAGCCCATTAAGTCGGCGAAGCGCGGGACCAAGCTGGAGTCGAAGCCCCTGCCTAAGATCAAGACATTGATGACGATTACTTACAACTAGGCGTGGCTCCGCGACGCCTTTGACCGGCGCGGAGTTTCGTTTTTCTTGCCTGGGCGACTGCAGGGCTGGACGTGACGCCGCTTAGGACCTGATCCGCTCGCCCAGCGAAGCCGGGCGGACCCAGTTCCGTCATGCCGGTCCTGCGACCGCCTTGTATTTTCGCGGGCCGAATCGGCCCGACGGCGTCGCAAGCAAAGAGACCGCGCTTCGCCGCAGAATCACCAGCCGGTGCCCGTTTCCCCGCTCCACAATTTCGCCTCAGGATTTTTCAGCTCGGATAACCACACAGAATTAACGCACTGCGGCCGCTTCTGTTTTGGCCTCGCGCAGGACCGGAATATCCGCATCGGCGTCCTTCCACAGCGTCAAAAAGTCGTTGTACGCTGCGTGCGCCTTCGCGCTATCGCCCTCCAGGACATGCGCCCGCGCCAGGCCGAGATGGGCCAGCGCCCCCGTGGGGCAATTCTGAACGACGCCATTGTGATCGACGATTTTCTGAAACTCGGCCGCAGCCGCGCTTCCCTGCTTGGCTTCGAGGTACGCATTCCCGCGCAGGTAAATCGGATAGAGACATGAACCAATCCCCGCCGCGCCCGCTGCGATCGAGTAGTCAACCGGTATCACCGCCTGCAGGAGTTCCAGAGCGTGAGTCGAGTCGTTCTGCCCGATTGCAATTTGGGCTTCGACCGTCGGCACCCAATACGATTTCATTAGCGTATCCAGCGGATAGCGCTTCTGGACTGCTTGAACAATCGATTCCGCTCGTCCCGTATCCCCTGCCATCGCCAACGCAAGTGCGCCTTCTTCCGACGAAAGCCTGTCGCTAAGCCCCAGGCTGAGCGCCGCCGCCGCGTCTCGCCGCGCATCCGCGACATTCCCAAATTCGGCCTCTCGAATGGCTTCGTCGTCCTGCCAAACCGCCGACGCTTCCTTATTGTCTGACCGCAGTGCCGCATCGGCGGCTCGCTTTGTCAGTTCCCGCGCGTTCCGCAGATGCCCGAAATATGCTTCTGTCTGCGACTGAAACGCCCATCGTTCGTGCTCGAGGTCTGGTTTTCCATCGAACCAGGTCATTTCGTCCTTCATTGCCTGCGTGTCGCCTTTCAGGAAATCGAGTTCATACAGCGTGAGATGAACGCTGTCGTCGTCCAGCTTCGCTCGAAGCGCACTTTCCATCGGCTTTCGGGCTTCGTCGAACCGGTTCAGAGTCGTCAACGCGGCCGCAAGCGTTTCCTG
>DASPVY010000125.1:0-4661 GCA_035622115.1 Candidatus Acidiferrales bacterium | reverse complement strand
GTGGAAGGTTGGCAGCGGGACGAAGTGGACGTGCGCGCCGTCAAGACGACGGAAGGCGACGACAGCGATCTGGACCGTGTGCGGATCGAGGTTCAATCGGCACGCGAAGGCGTGACTGTGCGCACGCACTATCCTCGCGATGGCGGCGTTCCCGTCTTCGTTGATTACCAAATTCGCGTGCCATATCGCGTCCTGCTCAGTGACATTGCCACCGTCAACGGCAGCGTTACGATTCGCGGTGTGGAAGGCACGGGCGAAATCCATGCCGTCAACGGAAATGTAGAAGTCACCGAGAGTGCGGGCCGATTCGGGGCTCACACGACCAACGGGAATATTCTTTTGGAGCTGACGCACCTTGCCGACGGCGCGCCGATGGTGCTCGAGACGATCAACGGCTCGGTGGTTCTGGCTCTTCCGCCCGACGCCCAGGGTGAAATTCACGCGCGGAGCATGAATGGCGACTTCAGTTCGGATTTGCCCGCGCTGGTGAAAAATGCCTATGGCGGCCGCGGATTCCACGGATTGCTCGGCTCCGGCGGCAGCGCCATCACGTTGCGGACGGTGAACGGCGGGATTCGCGTCCGGTTGGAGCAGCCGGGAATCTGACGGCCGCGCAACGATCGATTTTTTTCGGGGGCGTGCCACTTCTGATGGAACAAGGAGAAAGGGACATGCGTACTAAAGTAAAGATAGCGCTCGCGGGGGCGGGGCTGTTTGGATTCACGGTGTTGGCGCTGGGATTCACTGGGCCAACGCTGCCGCAACTGCAGTCGGCACCGGCTGCACCGTCTGTGCCGCCAGTTCCTCAGGCGCCCCAGGCACCAGCGGCTCCGCAGGCGCCGTCCGCGCCTTCGACGTCGTCGGTTGAATCGCAGGCAGTCGAAGCGGAGATCGCGGCACGGGCTGCAGAGCAGATGGCCAGACTTGCCGCTGCTCGCGCGCAGGCTGAGGCGCAGGCGGGGATCGCGGCTGAAGCTCAGACAGAGGCTCAGGCGGAAATTCAGGAACGGGCGGCTGAACAAGCTGAACAAATGGCTGAGCTCTCCGCCAAACTGGCGGACCTGAAGGGAAACCTGAGCCAGGACCAAGAATTGCAGTTGGACGAGCTGCAGTCCAAGCTGGCGGCGATCGGGACAAATCTCGAGCAACTGGGGCCTGAAATGCAGGAACTGCAAAAAAAGGTCGTCGAAATGGACCCTGGGAATGCGATGTGGGTTCAGGACAGCGACGATACCGGCTGGCTCGGAATTGAAATCTCCGAGATCTCGGCGGATCGCGCGAAGGAATTGAAGCTCTCTGCCGACCGCGGGGTCGAGGTCGTCGGCGTCGAGGCCGACAGTCCGGCGGCAAGAGCCGGCTTGCAGGAGCACGATGTGATTGCGACGTTCGACGGCCAGACGGTCGAAGGACGCGTGCAGTTCCGCCGGCTCGTTCGCGAAACGCCTCCGGGCCGCTCCGTCAGCCTCGGAGTTTCTCGCGATGGCAACGCGCAAACGATTGACGTTGTGATCGGCGAGCGCAGCGAGGAGGGCGATAAGAACGTTCGAGTTTTTGCCGCACCGCATCCGTTGCCGCCGTCTACTTTCGAGATGCCCGATTTCAACTTCCACTTCGTGTCTCCCGAAACGATGGACACGCGCACGCCTCTTCTGGGAATCAACGCTGAAGATTTGGATGGTCAACTCGGCGCGTACTTCGGCGCGCCCGAAGGTCACGGTGTTCTAGTGCGCGAGGTCAGGAAAGGAACTCCAGCCGACAAGGCTGGATTGAAAGCCGGCGACGTCATTGCGCGGGTGGATGACAAGCCGGTGAAATCGCTGCATGAGCTTCGCGCGGACTTGCGAGACAAAAGCGACCAGAAATCGGTCAACCTCGGTGTGATTCGGAAGGGTTCGGCCATGACACTGCCGATCGAAATTGAAAAGCCGCGCCCGATCGATCCGCCACAAATGACTCACCGCGCACAGCTGTAGTCGCAGCGCAGCGAGATAGCGAAGGAGGCTCGGACGTTCGTCCGGGCCTCTTTCTTTTTAACAAGGGAAGCCTCGGAAACGAATCGGCGCGACAGTGCGGCTTAGGCGGTTTATTGGCGGACGATCTCGGCGTTCGACGCCGGCGCGGTCAGCTTCATCAGACGCCCCTTGGCGTCGAGAAACAAATCCACTTCCAGATCGGTCGTCTCGACCTGCAATTCTTCGGCGAAGTTTCCTCCGCCAGGACTGATGGATTCGACAGTGACACTGCCGGGCGTCATTTCCTGCGGAATCAGGACGGAGATCGTTTGCTTGCCTTTCTTTTCGCGATCGTAGAGCCGCGCGAGGATGGCGTATTGATGGTAGAGATTGTTGTCGAGGATCGCGATGACCGGCGTCGAGAATGTGAATTGCTGCGTGTACGGCTTGGCATTCTCGAGATGCAGCAAGATCGTGGCGACACTGTTCTGAAACTGAATTTCGGCCGATGCCTTTTTCGAGCCCTGAGTGCTCCAATCGTAGCTGACAGGCTCGCCGTTGGGTTGAAGCGTCAGGTGTGCCATGACGTGCGTCTGCTCGGCTCCAGGAGGGCGAATATCGGCAGTGCCCTGCGCGATCCAGCGATCACCATTCGGATGAATATCGAATTCCTCAGTGCCGAGCTGCGCGCCGTTAACCGAAATTCGGAATTTGCCTTTGTCCTGAATCAGAATGCCGTCAGTTCGATCAGAAAGCACGCGCATCGTCCGAGCGGCCGAGCCGGATGAGGCGGCGAAAACGAGGGCGGCCACGACGATGCCCGCGATGGCAAATCCGTAGCTCAAGTTGCGGGCATCACGCGATAGGGCAAGATTCATGCAGGCACCTTGTCGAGGATTCCAAGCGCGAGTATTTGCTCGACGACGCGAAGAGGTTCCACGCCGCCTTCGACGCGAAAATGCGCAACCTCGTAGAATGGCAGCCTTTGGCTGTAGAGCGCTCGAAAGCTCGCTTCGTCACGAAAGAGCGGCCGGTTGGTGATGTGCGCGCACCGGCGGAGCAGCTCTTCGACCGGGCAATGCAGCCAAATCAGCGTCACGCCATAGCGCTCGAGAAGCGCCAGATTCGCGGGTTGAGCGGTGGTGCCGCCGCCAAGCGAAATCACCGTGGCGCGGCTGAGGGCTTTGGCCTCCGCCAGCGTTTTCTCGAGTTCTTCGTGCTCGATTTGTCGGAATGCTGGCTCGCCTTGCTGCGAGAAAATATCGGGAATGGATAGGCCCGTCACATCCGTGATGCGGCGGTCAAGATCCGCATGAATCCAGCCGATTTGCCGCGCGAGGAGGCGGGCGACGGTGGATTTGCCGCTACCCATGAAGCCGGTAAGGCAAAGCAGTTTGCGGGAACGGGCATCGCTCGAGGGCTGCGAGTTGTCGTATTTGGCGGTCAGAGAAGCGGCGCGTTAGTCGCGCTTGTGGATGTTGATTGTACCATCGAATGAAATCAGCTCGACCCTCGCCTTGCCCTGATTGAGCGATCCGAACAAGCTGTGGCTGAACTTGGACTCATAGCTGTGCGTGTGGGGCGGTGGTTTCAGGTTGGCCTGATTGTCTACCTTGCCGCGGACCGAGGTCGCGCTCAAATCAAACGAATCGGCAGGCGAGAAACGGACTTCAATCAAGCCGCTATAGTTTTTCAATCGATAGGTTCCGTTGGGGAGGAATTCACCGTCGAAGAGCATGTCGCCGGCCCAGGTCTGCGCGCGCACGTTGTAGCTGCGCATATCGAGGAGCTTCACATTGCCGCTGACCGAAGTAATTTCGAGTTTTCCGGCGCAACGCACGCATTGCACCGAGCCGCCCACAGTTCGAATCGTCAGGTAACCGGCGGCGTCCTGAAGCGCGACCCCGGCAGCTACGGTGTCCACCGCCATGTCGCCCATCACATTCGCGACTTCCACTGAGCCGGAGTCATCGTGAATTTGCAGCTCGGTATCTTCGGGGACGAACAGTTCAAAATCCGAGCGGAGTTCTTCCGGGCTGATGCTTGATGAAGTCGGCCGTGCATTCAGCTCCACGCGATTGCCGAACTGCTCGGCGTCAAAATCAACTTTGTCGCTTTGAATGTCGGCGACCAGCTTGACTTCCGGCCGAGTCCAGGCCTTCACGGTCACGATGCCGTTGGGATTATGAATCGCGACGACGGGGTGCGCGTCCACCTTGAATCGCTGTTCGACGTGCCGGGACGCCGCCGAGGCGCTGCCGGCGATCAACATCATTGCGCCAACCGCAGCGGCCGTCTTCAAAGTCGAGGAATCGAGAGATGATTGCAGGCCGTTCATTGAGGATTCTCCCCACGCTCGCTCAACTCCGAGAGCAAGTCGGCTTTCTGGTGGTAGGCATCGTAGAGATAATCGCGCGCGAGTTCGTTGTCGGGCTCCTCGCGAACGCTCTTCTCACACATCGCAATATAACTGTCAACAATCTGGAGATTCTTCTGGAACGCGGCATTCACGATGGGGTTGGGGCCGTGGAGCGCGGAAACTTCGTGTAGCTCAAAGTTGCCCAGATTGGCTCGAATCGGCTGCGTCGCGGCCTCAGTGCCCTGCGTCCAACGCTGCATGTTGTTGTAATTGTGGACTTCAGTGCCGAGCAGGAAAGCGCCGGCGACGAGAACGGCGAGCGTCGCCATGGCGACTGCCGGACGCGGCCA
>DASPVY010000124.1:0-5360 GCA_035622115.1 Candidatus Acidiferrales bacterium | reverse complement strand
GCGATTCCAGTCGGTGGGCGATATCGCATTTCAACTCGGCGAGATGAGCGGATTGCGCACTTCTTCCGGGATGCCTGCGATGGCCGCGAGCGGCCCCGCGCAGGCGATCACGCCGGCGATGAAGCCGTGGATGCTCGCGGCGATCGGCGCGCTGGCGCTGGCGGTGATCGTCGCGACAACGTGGTTCGTGGCGCGCGCCACAGCGCATCTTGCGCCGCCGAAGTTCGTGCAACTGAGCTTTCAGCAGGGATTTGTCGACTCGGCCCGATTTCTGCCGGACGGGCAAAGCATCATCTCCGCATCGCAGTGGGGCTCGGATTCGTCTCTGTCGCTCTACACCGGACGTCTCGATAGCCAGGGACTGCGTCCGATGGGAGTCAAGGCGGATCAGCTTTCATCTGTCTCAAATAACGGCGAGCTTCTGGTTATTCAAGACCTTCGGCGCATCGGACCGGGATATGCCTTCGTCGGGACACTCGCACGTCTGCCACTTGGTGGTGGCGCGCCGCGGCCCATCCTGGATAACGTTCAATACGCAGACTGGGCGCCGGACGGAAAAGAGTTCGCGGTTGTGCGGTTTATCCCCGACAAACATGTCTACCGCTTGGAATTTCCTGTAGGAAAGGTGCTCTACGAAACGAACGGTTGGGTGAGTCATCCGCGGTTCTCGCATGATGGACAGAAGATTGCATTCCTCGATCACGCAGTTTTTGGCGACGACCAGGGCTCAGTCGCGGTTGTCGATTTAGAGGGACATCGAAAACAGCTAAGCGGCACGTACAGCTCCACGCAGGGCCTGGCTTGGTCCCCCAAGGGTGACGAGATTTGGTACAGCGCTGTGACGGACGGCGTGTATCGCTCGGTCTATGCAACGACGCTATCCGGGCACTCGCGGCCGCTGCTCTCGGCGCCCGGAAACGTTGACATTCAGGACGCGCTACCCGACGGGCGCGTGCTGGTGAGCGACGTGAATGTCCGGCTGATATTGATGGTCTCCACTCCCGACTATCCACAGGGCCGCGATTTCACATGGATGGATTGGGCTTATGGCGCGCGTTTTTCGGCTGACAGTAAGCAGATCCTTTTCGGAGATCAGCACAGCGGAGTAAACTACGGCACGTTTCTACGCAATCTGGACGGTTCACCGGCGGTGCGGCTGGGCGAGGGCGACCCAATGGATGTCTCGGCGGACGGCAAATGGGCCTTGAGTCGATTGCCCTCGAGTCCCCAGCAACTTTTGCTACTACCGACTGGAACGGGCGAGCCGCGCGCAATCACACACTCCAAAATAAGTCACTTGGGGGCTCGCTGGTTGCCCGATGGACGAATCCTCGCGGTTGGCAACGAGCCCGGTCACCCAGAGCGCACATTCGTGATCACTCTCAACGGTGATGAAACGCCGGTAACGCCTGAAGGCGTAAGAGCGCGGGTGGTGACCGGGGACGGAAAGCGCATCTTGGCACTCGACACCGAGAACTCGCAGTTTGAGTTCATTTCCCTCGATGGCGGGCAGCCGCAACCGGCTCCTCAATTCCAGAAAGGCGACCTGCCGATTGATTTCACGTCCGATGATTCCGCAGTTTATGTCTCACGCGGTGGCGAACACAATATGGTGGAAATCTGGCGGGTGGAACTCGCGAGCGGCAAGCGAACTCTCATGCGCAACATTACACTCACAGAGGCTCCTTCGATTACGGGAGGCGTGAGCGCAGTCGTTTCGCGCGATGGGAAGAATTATGCGTACACGTACGTTCGAATTATTTCGACGGAATATGCGGTGGAGGGTCTTCGCTAATTGTGAGCGGGGCGTAGCGGAACGCTGCGTTCCGGCGACTGCCGCACGACGAACGACACTTACTTTTGCTTGAGCTTCAGCTTGCCATCCGCTTTATTCTCTTCGAGAAACGCCCGCAGCTCTTTCGCTGCATCTAGAAGCCGGATCCACTGCTCGTAATAGAGAGTGACGGGAAAGCGTCCGAGCCCGTATACGCTGACGCCGCCTTTCTCGCCGACCTTAAAATCCAGCTCACCGCTCCGGCGCCCGCCGCCATGCCTCTCCAATTCCGTGATGCGCGCTTTTAGTTCTTCATAGGTTGGTTCGGCCATTGCCCACTCCTTCGCTCAACATTCAATCGAGCAGATTATACCCAAGAATTCGGACGCAAGACCCAAGGGATTCGGGAACAATTCGACGATCGAATCGAAAATCTGAATCAAGCGTACACGGTTGGAATTCTCGTACTCCAATTTCAATCGGTTGTGCTGCTTCGCGAGGATCTCGGCGCTCTTGGTTTTACGATTTTGCCGCGACAGTCCGGCCTCATTTGCTTGAAACCAGAAGGATTTGGAAGCAGACTCTGGAAAAGACTTTGAAGTCTGACAAGAATTCCACAGTCCCTCGTTTGGCAGTCTATAAGATTTCGCACCTACCTAATTGACACTCCCACCGAGACTTATATACTTACGGCACTACGGTTGTGAAGCTAGGGAGCGCATGTTAGAGCCTGTCGCCGCAAACAGCACTGAGAATGTCAAGAGTCTGGATACCCGAACACTAAAGGATCAGGTTGTCCGCTTGATCCGCGGGTCAATTCTTTCGGGAAAGATCAGCCCCGGCGTCCGATTGAACGAAAGCCAGCTCGCGCGTGAGTTGGGAGTGAGCCGCGTTCCAATCCGCGAGGCGCTGCAGCAACTCGAACTGCAGGGCTTGGTCGTAAACGTTCCACGGCGAGGAAAATTCGTCATCAGTCTGAGCGAAGAAGAAATTCAGCAGATTAACAGTCTCCGCCTGATTTTGGAGGCGGAGGCGTTGCGGCTTTGCCGTGCCAAGATCACTCCGGAGTTAATTGCGACGTTGAATGAGCTCGCAGGAAAGATGCACGACGCCATTGGCCTCCCGGAAATGGAAGCAGCCGCGCTTGATCTTGAATTTCATCGCACGATTTGGCAGCACTGCGGCAACGAACTTCTCGTCAAAACACTCGAAGGGATTACCGTCCCGGTCTTTGCGCATCGCGTGCTGTGGCGCGCCAAGCGCGGAATGCTGGATTGGGCTTCGCCGGCGCACCATGAACTGATGATCGATTTCATCCAGAGCCGCACGCAAGAATCCGCGGAAAAAGTGATGTTGACGCATCTGAGTCCCCACTTTTCGCGTCTCGGGCGATTCTCAAGCTTGGCGCTCAGTTTGCTTGACAGCGCGGGATCCGTCGAGCGCGCGTCCAACAAACAGTAAGAGATAATTCGGGGGTCGCGATTTCCGGGCGCGGTCATCTCCGCGTATTCCCTGACGCGGCGCCTCACGATTGATTACCGAATCCGCAGAACGCAAATCACGATTTCCTAATTCAGATACTTTTCAAGAACTTTCCGCGTCTTCGCTGCATGTCGCTCGACGCCCGCGAGATCATCGTGAATCGTCAGGCCGAAGCCCGAGCTCAAACCCGGATCGCGAACGCCAATGCTGATGTTGAGCGACCGATCGAGCAGCGCATCGGTTTTCGGCAACATTCCCTTCCAGTAGCGCACTTCCTTCTCCGAGCCGCCATGGAGCTTTGCGCATGCGAACGGGCATTGGGCCGCCGAGACCGTGCGCAACTCGAGCAGTTGTTCCATGTTGCTGTATACGTGCCAGCCCGCCTTCGAAACGACTTTGGTGTTCAGCTCGGCAGCGACTTTTCCGGCCACTTCTGCCGACGGAAGAATCAATGTGAGCATTGTCCCTATCTGGCCGGCCGGATCGACTTCCTCGCGAAATTCGATTCCGGGAATTCCCTGCAGAAGTTCCTTATAGCGTTTCTTGTTTCCGCGAAGGCGTTCCAGCATTTTCGGAAGCTTGCGCAGCTGCGCGATAAGAATCGCGGCCTGCACCTCGGTGAACCGGAAATCGAGGCCGAAAAATGGACGCTTGCCAATCTCAACACCCATTCTCAGAGGAGCATGGCCTTGATCATGGTAGGCGAACGCCCGGCGATAGATATTTTCATCGTTCGTGAGAATCATGCCGCCGTCTCCGGACGTGATGGTTTTATAGACATTGAAGCTGCATCCGCCGACGGACCCGATTGAACCAACCGGTTTGCCTTTGTAGGTCGCGCCAAAGGCTTGCGCGCAATCTTCCACGAGATGAATTTTATGTTTGTCGGCGACGGCCTTGAGTTCGTCGAGGCGGCCTTGCTGGCCCATCATGTGTACAAGCATGATCGCCTTCGTGTGCGGCGTGATCTTCGCTTCAACGTCGGCAGGATCGAGATTTAGCGTCTTGTCGATTTCTGCCAGCACCGGAATTCCTTGTGCGTACACGATCGATGAAATGCTGGCGATAAATGTGAATCCGGGAACGATCACCTCATCGCCAGGGCCAATGCCGATACCCGCGAGCGCCGCGAGCAGCGCCGATGTGCCGGAGTTGAGAGCCAGCGCATATTTCACTTTGGAATATTCCGCGACATCTTTCTCAACCTGATACACCTTGCCCTTGAACCGCGGATCGGCTTCGTCACCGAGCAAAACTCCGTATCGGTAGAGGTATCCGCTTTTGAGAACTTCCATCACTTCTTTGATTTCTTCCTCACCCACCCACTCCATCCCCGGTCCCGGCATGACGCCTCCTGACGGTTCGTGCAAGCTTTTCCTGCGGGAATTGCGTTCGGCTACACCGGCAGGTCTTCCGCCAACTATCTCAAATCACTGCCCGTCTCATTCGCGGGCACAATCGCCTGTTCTATGCTGTCGATTTCTGCCACACCGGCGATTGCGCCGAACAATTCAGCGCGTCTATCCACGTCATCCCCGCGCGCGAGTTTCGATCGCCGGCGCGTAAACGGCCCGAACTTGTTTCTCGCCGATTACAAAACGGGCGCCCGACTATACCGCTTTATTATTCCGAGAGTCCACGGGCCGCGCGCCAGTAATTGAGCCCGTCGCGCCGAGCGTTGTGTCGGACGAGGGCGGACCGCCCGTCGCGGTGGCTTATTTCCTCGACTGCGGCGCAGCTAAGAAGTCGATACTGACCTCCCGCTGCGCCGGAATTCGTCGCGTCGAAACGCAGACGTGCCTGGCGCCGTTTTAGTGGGGTTGGCGTATCTTGGTGGTGCCTCCCACGTCACACCTCCCTATATTCGTCGGCACAGCGACACTTCGCTAATGGTACAAGATGTACGAGGAGGATTTTTCCAGTGAAGAAAATTCTGTTGGGAGTCATCCTTCTGGCGATGCCCGTTCTCGCTGCCGATGACAACAAGCCCCTGCCCGAGGATTCGCAGATCAAGATTTTGAAGGCCGTCCGCGAGTTGCAGACGCTTCAGATGCAGATGAGCGATTTGCAGAGGCAAGCCCGGCAATTGCAAGTCTTTATGGAA
>DASPVY010000123.1:0-10967 GCA_035622115.1 Candidatus Acidiferrales bacterium | reverse complement strand
AAGACAAGTCTATCGCGGACGCCGCGACTTCGGCCAATTCGCTTCGACCGTCGTTGTCAATCCGCCACGCGGGGTGAACTCTCCCGTCACGCGGCACCACGCGGGCTTGGTGGCCGCGACGATATCTCGCAACATCCGGTTCACGGCGTTCTCGTAGAAGATTCCCAGATTGCGATACGCCAGCAGATACATCTTGAGCGCTTTCAATTCCAGGCACACGCGCTTCGGTTCGTATCGAATTGTGATCGCGCCATAATCCGGCAGGCCCGTTTTCGGGCAGACCGAGGTGTATTCAGGAAAACGAATCGTAATCTCGTAGCCCGGAAAGTGGTTTGGCCAGGTTTCGAGCACCGGCAATTTGGCGTCGATTCCGGCTCGAGAGTGTGCTGCAGTGTAATCCGGCATGGAGTGAGTCTCCGTCGCGTATTCTACACTGGGCCGTGGCCCGTTCGCGGGTACCCCTTGAAGTCTGGGTTGATCTGGCTTAACCTTTTGAATATTGCGACAGTGTTCGTGCCTTACTTGGGAAAAGGACCAGTGCTCTGTCCCCAGTGTCATAGTCTGCAATGCACCAGGTCGCGCCGCCGCGGTGTCGCTGACAATTTTATCGGCTTGTTCAAGATCCGGCCGTGGCGGTGTCACGCCTGTAAACTGCGATTTCACGCCGGGATCGTTCCTGTTTCACTCATGTGGTACGTACATTGTCCCCGCTGCGGCGTCTTCAGTTTGGAGCGCATCGCGGCTCGCCATGTGACAGATGGTCCCCTTCATATCGTCAAGCGGTTTCTTGGATTCTCGGCCTATCGGTGCGATCCCTGCCGGACCCGCTTCTTCAGCATGAGGCGGTATCGCGAGATTCTTCCTCTCGGAAGTGCAGCCCGCAAGCGGCGATCGCAGGACTTCGTTGCGGCCGGCAATCCGCAATCCTGAAGCTGAAGTATCTGTCGCCATCGCATCGCTCGGTTTGCCGCTAACCTCCCGCAGTTTCTCTCATTTCTGTTGTACCGCGTCTGTATAATGCTGGGTTCTTGACCGTGACAACTCCGGATTTGCCGTGAACTCGACCACACGAGGGAATCTGAAATGAGTCCGATCACGCTTCTGTCGAAGCATCACTTGCCACCACGACTCGCGATCTCAGCGGCTCTATGCTCGATTTCTTTGTGTTTGACTGCGTCCAGCTCCCAAGCTCAGGCGTCGCCGCTGCCGCCGAGCGATGCGGCTGTCCGTGCCGAATATGATCGCCTGCGGCCCCAAATCGAAAAGATTCCAATCTTCGATAACCATGCGCATCCGGCTTTTGCTGACGACACAGACGTGGATGCCATGGCCGCTCCCGAAGGCGAGAGCGAGGCCTATCGCATCCGCGCGTCGAATCCTGAGCTGGCCGAAGCTGCAAAGCGCCTTTTTGGCTACCCCTATCCCGATTTCTCGCCTGAGCACGCCAAATGGCTTGCCGACAAGACCACGGTCATGAAGAAGCAGGAGGGCGCAGAGTATTTTTCCAATATCCTCGATCGAGTAGGGATCGAAACTGTCCTCGCGAATCGCGTCGCGATGCCCGAGTATCTCAAACCCTCCCGGTTCCGCTGGGTGTTCTTCGTTGATTCTTTTCTTTTTCCTTTCGAGAACAGCCAGCTCGAAAAACGCGACTCCGATGAAGCGCTCTACCTTCGATTGCAGGAGCGGGTGCTACGGCGATACATCAAGCAGGAAAACGTTTCGGCGCTTCCGGAGGATCTAGCCGGCTACGAAGCGCTGATTCGCAGCGTGGCCGCGGACAATCAGAAGCACGGTGGCGTCGCCATGAAATTCGAAGCCGCTTATTTTCGCTCGCTATACTTCACCGATCCGAGCCGCGAGGAGGCCGAGCGGATCTATCGCAAATATCATGCCGGCGGCGTTCCAACGGACGACGAATACCGGATCTTTCAGGATTATGTCTTCCGACGGCTTTTGGATGACGCGCTCGCGCTCCGTTTGCCGGTCCATTTTCATTCCGCCGTCGGCATCGGCGATTTCTACCGCGTCGAGGCCGGCAACGGCATGAGGCTTGAGAATGTTCTGCGCGATCCGCGCTATCTTGGCATCACGTTCGTGCTTCTGCACGGGTGTTATCCGCACGAACGTGAAGCGATCTGGCTCGCGGCGATGAAGAACGTGTATCTCGATTCCTCGTTCATGGAACTGCTGATGTATCCTTCGCAGCTCAGGAATTCCTTGCGGCAATGGCTCGAGGTATTTCCGGACAAAATTGTCTACGGCTCTGACGCGTTTCCGTTCAATGACGCTTTGGGCGCCGAGGTGACTTTCGAATTCGGCGCGCGCTCGGCGCGGACAGCGCTCGCCGCGGCCCTGGCCGAAATGGTTACCGAAGGCGAGGTCTCCGAGGCGCGAGCTCTCGAGTTGGCTCGCGGCTACTTGCACGATAATGCCGCAAAGCTTTATCCGCCGTTGAAGTAACCGTTCGTTGGAACTGATTTCGTGAAGCGAGTGTTTTTAGACTCTCCCATCCTCGACAGGAGCGACACCCATGGCTGAGCTGAAATTCTTCCGTTGGAAAGACGTCGAGCTCGAGCATCTGAATCCCTTGTTGCAGCGCCAGTTTGTCGTCGGTGAAGAAGTCATGGTGTCGCGCGTCTACCTCCAGAAGGGAAGCCACGTGCCCTTGCACCACCATCACAACGAGCAGGTCACCTACATTCTCGATGGCGCCCTCAAATTCAATATTAACGGGCAGGAAATCGTCGTCCACTCCGGCGAAGTTCTCTGCATTCCGCCCAACATGCCCCATGAGGCGTTCGCGCTCGAGGACACGGTTGATCTCGATATTTTCACGCCACCGCGCGCGGATTGGATTAACAAGACGGATGCTTATCTTCGGCCTCCGGAATCGCGTTGAGGCTCGCGTCCAAGCCGCCGCGATCAGGTCGGTCCACTGAACTCAGCACTGGCGATTACTCTTTCCCTGAGCCAACGCACAAATTCGGATGAGATCCGCTGCCGAAGCTCGCAGCAACCAGCGCAACGCCGTTATCGCCGGCTTCCTCGGCTGGACGCTCGATGCCTTTGATTTTTTCGTTCTAACTTTCGTTCTCGTCCCCATCGCCCACGATTTTCACCGTTCGGTCCCTGCGATCGCCCTGGCGATCACCGCCAGCCTTGCCACTCGGCCTCTGGGCGCGATTCTTTTCGGCCTGCTGGCCGATCGCTATGGCCGCCGCCTCCCGCTCATGCTCGACATTCTTCTCTACTCGGGTGTCGAAGTTCTTTCGGGCCTCGCTCCGAACTACGCCACGTTTCTGATCTTGCGTCTCATTTATGGAATTGGCATGGGCGGTGAATGGGGCGTGGGCGCATCGCTGGCCATGGAATCCGTTCCCGCGAACTGGAGAGGCGTGCTCTCTGGATTTCTGCAAGAGGGCTATGCATTCGGCTATTTGCTTGCCGCGGTCGCCTATTGGACGGCGTTTCCCCACTGGGGTTGGCGTTCGCTGTTCTTCATCGGCGGTGCACCCGCTCTTCTCACGCTGTTCATCCGCGCAAAAGTAAAGGAGAGCGAAGCCTGGTCTGCGCTGAAGGCCGAGCGGCATGATTGGCGCGAATATGGCCGCGACGTCATCGCCAACAGCCGGCGGTTCTTCTATCTCGTCCTGTTGATGGCGATGATGAATTTCATGTCGCACGGCACGCAAGACATTTATCCCACTTACCTGCAGCAGCAGCGGGGATTCACGCCAAAGGTCACGGCCGTCATCGCGATTATTTCGATGATTGGTGCGATTCTCGGCGGACTCGTGGTTGGACTTCTCTCTGATCGCTGGGGGCGCCGGCGCGCGATGGTGGCTTCCGCCCTTGTGGGAACGCTCCTGATTCCGCTGTGGGTTCTCGCGCCCGGAGTCTCATGGATCGTGGCGGGTGCGTTCCTGATGCAGTTCATGGTGCAAGGCGCCTGGGGAGTGATCCCGGCGCATATCAACGAACTCGCGCCGGATCGGCTGCGCGGATTTTTTCCGGGGTTTGCGTATCAGGTCGGAGTGCTCATCGCCGCATCGAGCGCTTACATTGAAGCGAGAATGAGCCAGCGTCTCGGCTACGGCCCGGCAATGGCAATTTTCGCGGGAGCTGCCCTGGTCATCGGTGCGGCTGTAATCGCGCTGGGACCGGAAGCGCACCGTGTCGCGTTCGGCGGCACAACTCGGACCCGGCAGTAAATCTGCACTCCAGACTATGTCCCTGGATGCATCTCCCGCGCTTAGCTCAGTCTGAGCCCGACGATGAATTTGCGTTCATATCGCGCGAATCCACCGAAAGTTCAGTACAATCCCATATCTCAGCAGACTTTGTGAGAGGAGTGTCTCATGGCAGTGACAATGCAAATTTCGGCCTCGACGATTGACGCCATCAAAGAGAAAGCGCGGCGGCTTGGAATCTACTCGATGATGTCCACCACTGCGGCTGGCTCCGGCCATCCCACCTCATGTCTTTCCTGCGAGCAGTTGATGGCGGGAATTTTCTTCTACGCGATGAAGTTTGATCCGCGTCATCCCAATTCGCCCGAAGGCGATCGCTTCGTGCTTTCCAAGGGCCACGCCGCGCCAATTCTTTACGCGGCGCTTGCTGAAGCTGGCGTCTTTCCCCTTTCCCGCATGATGACCTTGCGTCAATTCTCGAGCGAGATGGAGGGTCATCCGACGCCGCGGGTTCCCGGTGTGGATGCCGCAACGGGCTCCCTCGGGCAAGGACTTTCCGTTGGTGCGGGCCTCGCGATAGGCGCGAAGCTCGATTCCAGTCCCACGCGCGTATACGTTCTACTCGGCGATGGCGAACTCGCGGAAGGACAGGTCTGGGAGGCCGCCGAATTCGCCGGCCACTATAAGCTTGACAATCTCACCGCCATCGCTGACATCAACAGGCTCGGCCAGAGCGAACCCACCATGTATCAGTACGATTTGGAAGTTTATCGCCGCAAATTCGAATCGGAAGGATTCGACGTTCAGGTAATCGACGGTCACGACGTGCCGGCGGTTCTTGCCGCTCTTGATCACGCCAAATCGGTGAAGGGACGTCCACAGGCAATTGTCGCCCGGACGATCAAGGGCTACGGTGTGAGTTTTGTGGCCGGAAAAGAGGGTTGGCACGGCAAACCGCTCTCGAAGGACCAACTCGCGACGGCGCTCGCCGAGGTCGGCCCCGTCCCTCCGATTCCTCCCGACCCTGGTAAGTCCTACGCGCGCACCGATCTTCCTAAGCCGCCGGATTTTCCCGCGCCCGCCCCGCCGGACTACAAGCCTGGGGCCAGCGTCGCCACGCGCGAGGCGTATGGAAATGCGCTGAAGCGCCTCGCCGTCGTGAATCCATACATTGTCGCGATGAGCGGCGACGTCAAGAATTCCACGTTTTCCGAAATCTTCGGCGATGCCTTCCCGGACCGTTTCTTCGAAGCCTACATTGCCGAACAGAATATGGTCAGTGTGGGCGTGGGCCTCGGGGCGCGCGGCAGGGTCCCATTTGTGGACACGTTCGCATGCTTCCTCTCGCGTGCTTTCGATCAAGTCCGCATGGCCGCGATCAGCCGCAGCTTCATCAAGCTGTGCGGTTCGCACTGCGGCGTTTCGATTGGCCAGGATGGCCCTTCGCAGATGGCGCTTGAGGACATAGCGATGTTCCGGGCGGTGAATGGCTCAATCGTCTTGTATCCCTCGGACGCCGTTTCGGCCGAGCGGCTCACCGAAGTGGCTGCGCGTGCCGATTGCATCAGCTACATTCGGACTTCGCGCCCCAAAACGCCGATTATTTATTCGACCGACGAAAAGTTTCCGATTCCGGGCTTCAAGGTCGTTCGCCGGTCCGACAACGACCGTGTGACCGTTATCGGCGCGGGCGTCACACTGTTCGAAGCGCTCAAAGCGGCCGACCAACTCAAAGGGCAGGGAATTGCAATTCGCGTAATCGATCTTTATTGCGTGAAGCCGCTCGACGGCAAAGCCCTTGCCGCAGAGATAAAGGCCACCGGCGGCCGCCTCGTCACCGTCGAGGATCATTATGAGGAAGGCGGCCTCGGCGAAGCGGTCGTCACGGCACTCCTCGACGTAGGAGTGGCGCCTTCAAAGTCCAAGCGGCTCGCAGTCCATGGCATGCCCCATTCGGGCACGCCAGATGAACTTCTCGATGCGTTTGGCCTCTCGGCGCCCCACATTGTGGATGCTGTAAAAGAAATTGGATCCTGATTGGCGATGTCGGAAAAAATAGTCCTGGTGGGAATCCATCCGGATACTGTTGTGATCGATCCCGGCGATCAGGTCGTTTGGCAGCCGCTTGCCGGGAATGTCCGCGTGGAGTTCGACCCGCAACGCTGTCCATTCTCGTCCAACGTGTTTCAGGCGCCGGCAGGAGCGCGCCTTCAAAGCGGTCCGCCTCGTAGCGGCGTCAATCCTGGCTCCTACAAGTACCGGCTGTTTCTGAACGATCAACTGATTGGCGGCGGAGAAGTCTTGCTTCGTGCGAAGTAGCCCGAGTGAGGGGTTGGAAAATCGCCCGGATTACGACCCGGAGAGCGCCTTCAGGTTCGTCTGATCTATCACAAGTTTTCCGTCTTTCGTCAGGCGATCCTTCAAGGCTGTCTCAAATGCTTCAAATGCTCCGGACTTCTTGGTTTGGAGAAGCTGCTGTTCGAGTTGCGTTCTCTGAAGTATAAGTTCTTCGGGTTTTGGGTCCTCATGAGCGACCACCTGGTAGACAACCCAGTTTCCGCCGACCGGCAAGGCATCGCTCGCTTTATTTACGGGCATTGAGAAGGCCGCTTCGAACTGGCTTGCCGAACCCAGATCGCCCACCTGACCGACTCGAGCAAACGACTGGCTCGTGGCCACCGTGATTCCGAGTTCCTTCGCGGCTTTGTCCAGCGATTCTCCCGCATAAGTCCGCTTGGCCAAGTCATCCGCGCGCGACCGCGCCAGCAAAACCGAATTATCCTTGCGATAGTCTGCCAGAACCGTGTCATGCACTTCGGCGAGCGTCGCTTGATGTGCCGCGAGAACGTCCTTTAAAGACAAAATCACAGTGCCGCGTTCGATTCGAAGCGGCGAGCTGATCTCACCCGGCCGCAGCGCGAATAGCGTCTGCTGCAGATCGGCGGAATTGCCGAGTTCGCCCACGGGTTCCGTGGCGGTAACGGGGGCGGTAGTGCCCTCAACCAGATTGAATTTCTTCGCGATCGCGTCCAGCGATTGGCGGTTCGACTGCCGCACCGCGGACGCGATTTGATCCGAGAGCTGATTCGCTTCCGTGTTTACCTTATCTTCGAGAACGATTGGCAAAATCTGCGCGCGCACTTCGTCAAAACTCTTCGTGCGAGCCGTTTCCTTGTCGAGGACCTTGATGATATGAAAGCCGTACTGAGTTTTCACGAGATCGGAGATCGTGCCCTTCGGCAGGCTGAAGGCCGCATGTTCGAATTCCGGCACCGTCTGTCCCTCGACGATCCAGCCCAGATCGCCGCCCTTGGAAGCGGTCGTGTCTTCTGAATATTTCTTCGCCAAATCCTCGAAATTCGCGCCGGCTTTCGCCTTTTTCAGCACATCCTCGGCTTTCTTTTGGATTTCCGCGACTTCCGCATCCGTCTTGCTCAGCGTTTTGAAAAGGATGTGCTCCGCGTGAACGCGATTTTCGACTTTGAACTCGTCGATATGTTGATTGTAGTACGCGCGAAGTTCGTCGTCGCTGACCTGCGCGTGCTGTTTCAACGCATTGAGATCGAGCAATGCAAAATTCGCGGAACGCTTCTCCGGAATCTGGTACTTGCTCATGTTCTTCGCGAAATACTGAGAAAGTTCTGCTTCGCTCGGATCGATTTTCGCGGCCAGCTCCGCCGGCTTGATCAGTGCGTATTCGATCGTCACCTTCTCATTGCGCCGGCGAAACTCATTCAGGATCTCGCCATCCGAAACGGTAATCCCATCTGTCAGGAGTGAGCGGAATTTCTCCTCGAGAATCTGCTGCCGCACAAAATCCTCGAAATCCTGAACATTCATTCCCGTTTTCGATTGGACTTCGGCCGTATAGCGCTCTTGGCCGACCCAGGCGTTGCCGTTGAAGGCCGTCGGAAGATATTTCTTGATTCGATCGGTTTCTTCTTGCGGCGTTACCTTCAGTCCGATGCGCTGCCCTTCGAGATCCAGCGCTTTTTCGAGGATCAGCTGATCGAGAACCTGTTTTGCATAAAGGCTCTTGAATGATGGTGGAAGCTGCTGGCCGCGCAATTCGCGATTGAGCAATTCCTGGACGTCCTGCCGCGTAATTTGCTCGCTGCCTACTCGAGCCACGCTGTCGGGGCTGGTCATTCCTGTCGTCGTTCCGGGGATCAGACCGGGCACCAGCGTGATCACCATGGCCAGGCAAATCAGGCTCAATATCACGCCCATCAAAATCTTGACGCCGGCTTGTCTTTTTTGAATTACGTCCAGCATGCTGTTTTAGGGGCTTTCAGAGAGTTCTCAAACGCTCGATTATAGAGCACGTTCCGTCAGCCCACAACGGCTTTCGTCCGCAGTCTCGCGCAGGGCCTCATCATCCGTGGCCTGTGCGCTTCCTTGAATTGCCATCGATTTCTTAGTGGCCTTCGGTGATGTTGTCGGCGGTGTGAGCGGGTGCTCTTTGAATTTCGTATTCCTTGTACTTGATTGTCAGCGTGGCACGCCCGTCGAAGCGAAGATTCGAAATGCTTTCGTTCTCTGCCGGAAGCCAGAAATCGCCGACCTTCTGATACGAATGTCGGATCTGCGTCTTCTTAATCCAGAAAGAGGGATTTTTGGCGGGCTCAGCTTCGACTCGGCACACGGCAAAATCTTTGTCATCCACCCAGATGCGTCCGCGGTAGAGGAACTTTGTGGCGATCTTGGGCTGCACGCTCAGAACGTATCTACATCCCGTTTCACTGTGATCGTACTCCAGCGCTGTAAAAATGTAGTTGTCTGGATTCAACTCCACTCCGTTGCGGTTTGCCTCTTCGAGCGCTTCTTGCTCCGTATCGATCAGCCTTTTCAGCACGTGGTTCACGATCCAATGCGATCCGTTCTCCGAAACGACGTGGAACTCCTTGGTCGCGGGCGCGTTGTAGCTCATGTCCACGGTCATATCCGCGTGCAGCTGGCTCGGCAGGCCGACGTAATTCAGCGTGTACACGCGCTTGTCTTTGTAGCTCCCGAGGGCCCTGGCTCTTTCTTGGTTTTTTTCGACGAGTTTAGCAACGACTTGCGGCAAGGTAAGCTGCTCGGCGGTGCCTCGGGCGGGTGTTTGCGCTGCCGCCCGGCCTGGCGCGAAGGCAAAGCACGTCCCGATTGCCAGCATCGAGACGGCATATCTGTGCTTTCCAAGGGTCATGATGATCCCGTTGCTCCGAGCCGGATGTTTGATGAATTGACGAGGCGGGCGGCCGTCGCTCATCCGTAGTGCGATTTTATCCTAGCCGACGGCGATGTCCAGAACTCCCGTGCGGACCATGTTCGCAGCGTGTAAATACCGGTCGTACGCGTCGTACATCCCGTCGAAGATTCGATCCCACGACGTAGAAAGAGCGTGCTCACGCGCCGAAATCCGCATCGCAGCAAGCAGCTCCCGCTGTTCCATCAGCGCAGCTATATGCCGGGCGAAATCGCCGATGTTCTCGGCGATGAACCCCGTCTTGCCGGGCTGCACCGTAAATTTCGGCCCGCCGCGCGACGTAACGATTGCGGGAACCCCGGACGCGAGCGCCTCCAAAACCACGAGGCCGAACGTCTCGGTCTCCGAGGGAGACACCAGCACGTCGAGGTTTGCGAAAGCCCGCGCCAACTCAGAGCCCGTCAGCTGTCCGGTGAACTCGGCGTTTGTCATGTGGCGCTCGAGCCACTCTCGCTCCGCGCCGTCGCCTACAATCGTGAAGCCAAAATTCCTTTGACCCCTCGAGATCAACTCGCTTTCAATCTGCGCCAGCGCCCGAACGTTTTTCTCCGGCGTCATCCGCCCGACATATCCGATTCTAAATACGGAATCGCTTCGCGAGCGCAGCCCAGGATGAAACGACGCAGTGTCCACGCTGTGAGCCATCAGAAAGCACGGTTTGCCCGTCACGCACCTCAGCAAGTTCACCATTTCTGGATTCGGAGCGAAGAGCAGCCGTGGAATCCTGTAAAACCTCGACGTCGCGCGAAAGCTCCAATGCTCGGCAATGCCGCCCAGTCCATCGCGCCACGCACGAGGCAGGAAACTGGTCGCCGCCATCGCTCGGCTCCGCGCGTATTGGTGAAGGTTCGTTTGCCACGCGGCGACGAGTGGAATATGCAGCCTGTGCGCGATCAGCGCTCCGAGAATTCCAATGTCGCTCGGTCCGGTGATGTGAACCACGTCCGGCTTGAAGCGATCGACCTGCTCCTCAACTTTGCCGAGCCGCGTAAGCATGGCAAGGTCGAACGAGTGCGCTCGGTCGAGCCGAAATCCAATCGGCCCGCGCCGAATCTGAATCCGCTTTACGCTCCCATCGCTGGCGACTTCATTGCGCGGACCGGCATGCACCACCAGAAACGGCAGGCCTCTCCGCCTCGCAAACGCCTCAAATTGCCTGCTCGTATTGGCGACGCCGTCTACTTCGTAATACGCATCGGGGAAAAACGCGACCCTGAGGTCTGTTCTGTTCACGAACTCGCCTCGTACGAGACATCGGTGGCGACCCGCTCCATCGTTTCTCTCGGCATCGCTTGCTTCAGCGCATTCTTCACAGCCGTGTATTCCAGCAGCCGCAACGACGAGAAAAGAATTTCCAGAAATACGGGCGGCCTCCCCCACAATGCCGATACCGGAGTGTCCTCCGGCGTCTTGCGCCCCGGATGAAAAACTCGGTTGTCCCACCGGCGCGATCCGAAAGGATGCTCCGGATATTCACGAATCACGTCGAGCAGCATTTGCATGATGAGAATGCATCGTGGCTCGTC
>DASPVY010000122.1:0-2979 GCA_035622115.1 Candidatus Acidiferrales bacterium | reverse complement strand
GTCGAGTCTTTCAATCAGCTTCAGCAAACTCTGAATCAGCTCGAAGACACGATTCAGAACGCGCGCCGCTACTACAACGCCATCGTTCGCGATTTCAACACCAAGATTGCACAGTTCCCTTCGAACATCATCGCCGGCATGTTCAATTTCAAGCCGCGTGAGTTCTTCGAAATTTCAGCCCCGGCAGAACGCGAAGTCCCGAAAGTCAGCTTCGGCACCGGGACTGCGCAGTAGTTTCGCGCCCGAATCGGCAGATCGCCATGAAAACGCAGCGCCGTCGAACTCTCGCACTTCTCGCCATCATCGCGATCGCCTGCCTCGCCGCGCCCCCAGCCTTCGCGCGCCAGCTGACAATTCAAAAATTCGACTCGCTCGTCGTCGTCAATACCGACGGCACCATCGACGTTTCCGAGACCATCATTGTCCAATTTACCGGCCAGTGGCATGGAATCTACCGCACGATTCCCGTCAATTACACCACCGCTCAGGGATTCAATTATTCGCTCTTGCTCGACCACATCGTTGCCACCGATGACGCCGGCACGCCTTTGAAAGTCGAAGTCAGTCGAATCGATAATTACCGGCAGCTCAAGATCTACGTTTCGGACGCAACCGACGCCACGCGAACCATCATGCTTCACTATCGCGTCGAGGACGGCCTGCGGTTCTTCGCGGACCACGATGAGCTCTACTGGAACGCGACCGGAGATCGTTGGGATGCTCCGCTCCCTCGGGCAACCGCGGAAATTCAAGTGCCCGTCGGGACGACTGGCATTCACGCGCTCGCGTTCACTGGCGCGTACGGCGCAACCTCGCAGGATTCCTCCGTTCGCGTCGCGCAAAATGACGTAACGATTGAGACGCGCAACCCGCTCGGATTTCATCAAGGCCTCACCATCGTCGTCGGCTGGGACAAAGGATTCGTCCACGAGCCCACCTTCGCCGACAAGGCGACGCTCTTCCTCCGCAGCAACTGGATTTTGGCCGTCCCGATTCTCGCGTTCATCGTCATGTTCTGGCTGTGGTGGAATTTTGGCCGCGATCCACGACTTCAGCCAATCGCGGTGCAGTATGAACCGCCCGACAATTTGACCCCGGGTGAAGCCGGCACGCTCGTCGACAATGAAGCCTCGATGCGCGATATCACCGCGACTCTAGTCGACCTCGCCGTCAAGGGATACATCGTCATCGAACAAACCGAGCGAGATCAAATGCTCGGGTTGCTCCATAGCAAGGACTACACGTTTCACATGAAAAAGCCCGCCACGTCCTGGGGCGATGCGCGGCCGCACGAGCAGTCAATGCTCAACGGCCTGTTCGGCGGCGGCTCGAATTCCTCCGTCAAGCTCTCCGAATTGCGGAATCATTTTTACGTAAATTTGCCGGAAATTCGCGATCGCATCTTTGAGGGGCTCATCGGCGACGGCTATTATCTCCATCGCCCCGATATCGTTCGTAACGGATTCATCGTCGGAGCGGTGTTCATCGGCGTCGCCGTTGGATTTTTCAGCATTTCCCTGCTTTCCCAAGTCACCATCGTCAGCGCCGTTGTCAGCGCCATCGCCACAGCGGCGATTATTGCGGGATTTGGCTGGTTCATGCCTGCTCGCACCGTCACCGGCGCGCGCGCGTTCGAAAAAGTCCTCGGCTTCGAAGATTTCCTTCGCCACGTAGAAAGCGATCCGATCAAGCGGATCGAAAAAACCCCTGAAATGTTCGAAAAATTTCTGCCCTACGCCATGGCGCTCCACGTGGAGAGCAACTGGGTGAAATCGTTCGCGGGTGTCGCCATGCAGCCCCCGCAGTGGTATCAAGGATCCTATGCCGGGGGCTTCTATCCCTATCTTCTCGTCAACGATTTGAATTTCATGTCCGGAATGGCTGCTTCCTCTTTTGCGTCAGCTCCGCGAAGCGCCGGTGGCCGCGGGTTTGCCGGTGGCTCCGGATTCGGCGGTGGAGGATTTGCGGGCGGCGGATTCGGCGGCGGCGGTGGCGGCGGCTTCTAGAAGCGGCGAGCGGCCTCAGTGCACACGCAGTTCCTCGATTTGATCGAGAATCGCGCGATCGTTCTCCGCGTGATACGTGATTCTGACCTGATCTCCAATCGAAATTCCTCGCGGCCGTTCGTCCAAATCGAATTCCATTGTTCGAATTCCGGCATCGCCGCCGAACGCGATCTTGAGGCTCGTTTCATCGAGGGAAACGATTTGCCCGGTCAGCGTCCGTGATTCCGGTTCGTGGGTCGCGCGTTCGCGCGGGAAAAACCGGTTGAGCCAACCTTTGTCTCGAACGTGCTCTTCCTCAAACTGGCGCGTCCACGCCCCGAGAATGCTCGACCGGTTCAAGTACCCTACCATTTTCTTCGAGTTCGATCGCTCCACCACCGGCAGCCGCCCCACGTTGTGCTGCAGCATTCGGAAGACAGCGTCGAAGGCGCGTTCGTCCGGATACGCCACAAAGAGCGACTTGGCCGAGGCTTCCAGAACCGACATCTCGCCCGCTGGATTTTTCTCCAGCGCGCGCAGCAAATCGCCCTGGGTCAGCAAACCCATCAGCTCGCCTTCTTTTGTCACCACCGGCAGCCCGCGCGTCAGATTCAAGCTCAAATCACCCCTCGCGATTCGGTCGCCCAGCTCGTGCACCGTCGTTTCCGGCAGAATCGAAGTGACGCCCTTGCGCATTAAGTCCCGCACGCGCACCTGCTTCAAAATGTCGGCCTCAAATTCCTGATGCACATCCAGCCCGCGCCGCGAAAGCTTCTCCGTCATGATCGAGCTCGGCAAATACCGAAGCGCGATGGCATCCGCGATTACAGAAACAAGCATCAGCGGCAATATTGAGTGAAAATCGTGCGTGATCTCAAACGCGAACACGATGAATGTAAACGTCGCCCTCGATGCCGCGCCGAAAACCGCTCCCATCGCCACCAGCGCGTACGCTCCCGGCGACAAATTCGCGTTCGGGAAGATCAAGTTCACC
>DASPVY010000121.1:0-7109 GCA_035622115.1 Candidatus Acidiferrales bacterium | reverse complement strand
CTTTCCTTCGAGCGCCAGGACCGAAGCCAGGTCGTAAGCGGCGTCGCCGGTGTAAGGATGTTCTTCACCGATGGTGCGCCGCCGGCGCTCGAAGCTTTCGCGCCACACCTGTTCGGCTTCCGCGAAACGCCTCTCGCTCTTCAAGATCGCGCCCAGATTGTGCATGGTCTGCAAGGTATCGGTGTGATCCGGCCCCAGGGTGCGGCGTTCGACGTCCAATGTTTGGCGGTTGATTTTCTCCGCCTCTGCGTAGCGCCCCTCGAGTTGCAGCAACTCAGAGAGGTTGCCGAGTGTCACCAGGGTCGAGCGATGCTCGGCGCCGAGCGTTTTGAGCTTGGTGGCATAGGTGTCCCGCAGGAGCTCCTCCGCTTCGGGGTATTTCTCCTCGTGCGTCAGAACCTGCGCCAGATTTCCCGCAGTCATCAAGGTATACGGATGCTCGGGGCCCAGGATGCGCGTCTTGGCGGCGAGATTGTCGCGATAAACCTTTTCCGCTTCAGGGTAACGCTCCATCTGCTCCAGGATTGCGCCGAGATTCCCCTGCGCGCTAAGCACCGCGGGATTGTCGTCGCCTAAGCGAGCGCGTTCGCGCTCGTAGATTTCGCTGAACATTTTCTCCGCGTCCGAGAACTTTCCTTCGTAGGCGAGATCGATGGCGAGGTGCTGGCGAGAGACTCGCGCTTCTTCATCCTGAGCGCCGTATTCGCGAGTTGCCGTTTCCATTACTTCGCGATTAATTTTCTCAGCTTCCGCGAAATTGCTCTCATCGTTCAGGATCGACGCAACTTGCGTCGCGGAATCTAGTGTGTCGCGGTCTTTCGGACCGAAAGCGCGGCGGCGCAAGTCGAGCGTTTCGCGGCTCAGCTTCTCGGCTTCGGGATAGTGGCTTTCTTCCATGAGAATGTCGGCGAGCTTGGACATGGAGTCGAGCGTGTTGCGGTTCTTCACGCCCAGAGTTTGCTTGCGGATTTCCATGGCGCGGCTGATCAGCGCCTCAGCCTTGGAATACAGGCCCAGGCTGTCGTAAACGACGCCCATAACGTGCATCATCTGCGCCTGCAGTTCGGGATCTTTGGCCAGGCCAGTGTCGATATCCTTCGAGGCTTTGTCGAGAATCTCGCGGGCGCGGATGTCGTTGCCGCGGGCCTCGCTGGGGTTCGATACCTTGAACATTCCGGTCATGAATTGTGTGACCCGGTCGGCACGGTCGCGCTCGCGCTTGATGCGCCGCAGCTCGAGCGTCTGCGCCACGCCGCCTGCCACCAGCAACACCATCGCGCCGGCGGCTACAGACACTCCGATGCGGTGGCGTCGAACATACTTACGCGCCCGATAACCGAAGCTGGCCGGCCGCGCCAGCACCGGCTGATTGCGCAGATAGCGCTCTATATCGGCAGCCAGTTCGGCGGGCGTCGCATAGCGCCGCGCGCGATCCTTCTCCAGGCATTTCAGCGTGATGGCGTCCAGATCGCCGCGCACCTGGCGGATCAGCGCCGGAGCGTCGGCCCCACGATTCTGCGCCGTCGCCGTGCTTTGTTCGCCCAGCGTGCGGAACTTCGTGCTCGGCCGCTGCACATCCTCTTCGCGCAACCGGCTGCGGAATTGTTCCGGAGGCATCTTGGTAAAATCGAGAGGCAAGATGCCCACCAGAAGCTGATACAGAATCACGCCCAATGAATACACATCCGTGCGCGTATCCACGTCCACGCCCGCCGAGTCAGCTTGCTCCGGGCTCATGTAGGCCGGGGTCCCAACGATCATCCCCACTTGCGTGTACAGCGTATCGGCCGTGAGCCGCTGCGCCGTAGCCTTGGCCACGCCGAAATCGATAATCTGCGCGATCGGCTTGCCATCCACTTCGCTGACCAGGATGTTCGAAGGCTTCAGATCGCGGTGCAGAATGGCTTTCTGATGCGCGTGCTGCACGCCTTCGCAGACGCGGATGAAAAGCTCGAGCCGCCGCTGCGTGGTCAGCTTGTGCTCATCGCAATAATTGGTGATCGGGACGCCGGTCACATACTCCATCACGAAGTACGGCCGCCCCTGCGGAGTCGAGCCGGCATCAAAGACCTTGGCAATTGCGGGGTGATCCATCAGCGCGAGCGCTTGGCGCTCGGACTCGAAACGCGCCACCACTTCGCGGGTATCCATGCCGGCCTTGATTAGTTTCAGTGCTACACGACGGCGCACCGGAACTCTCTGCTCGGCGAGCCAGACTTCGCCCATGCCGCCTTCGCCGATCAGCTCAAGCAAACGGTATGGCCCAATCACTGCGCCAGAGACTGATTCGCCGAACTCAATCTTGCTCGGAGCGCTGCGCGATTGGCCGCCGGCAGGTGCGGTGACACCTTCGGTCACAGCATCGCTGGGATCAACAGGTCCGGGCTGGTCAGCCAGCATGAAGAATGGCCTCTGCGTGTGGTGTAGCGTGGAGTGTATCGCAACCAGGAAGCGATAGGACAGCCTCAGCTCGATGGAACAACTGCCTGCCAACCGCAAGTCATCCGCGGTTTCCAGCGGGCGAATTTGCAGCGAATACCAGCGAGCTCAGATAGACAATAATTCCCAGGCCGATCAAGGAAGTGCCCACGAATGCGAACAAAACAAACGCAAGCGGATGAAGCCACAAAAGACTGACGATTTCCACGACCAGACCCAGAATGATCAACGCGCTCCCAATTCTAAGGAAAGTCTTGATGTTCAATCCGCTGAGTTTCATTGTCCACGTCTCCACATTTTCAGTTGGCTTACTTTCGATGCGTTGTGAACTGTGTCATGGCATCCGCCCGAAATACACGATGTCTGGTTCGTTTTTAGCGAATCCATGATCGCAATGTGAACGGGATTTTCCTCGAAACTGCGTGCGCCTGCGTGGCAGTGCAAGCACTGAAAGTTGCTATAGCCGCCCAGAATGTGAATCGTTTGGGGCGGTGTGCTTATGTACTGCATATAAATGCGCGTCAATCCCTTGAGCTTGTCCTTCATCGGGCCATAGATCGTATAGTCGGTGTGGCAGGCGTAGCAGGCCATGTCGGCCGGCACGCGATGGTTTTGAAAATGCTGCGCGGCGACGTAGCTTGGATCGTCCACGTACAGGCTTTTCCCGTAGTTCTCCATGCTGTGGCACGAAACGCAGAATTTCGTTTGCTCGGAGCGCTGCATGTGAGCGGACATCCCCGCGGCGATGCACATTGCAGGAAGAGCGCACAGCGCGAGGAACGCGAGAATTTTACCCGTCACTCCCGCGGTGATCGAGGGACGCACGAAAAACACTGCGGCGAGTACGATCGTCAGAACAATCAACGCGACTAGAATTTCGGTCGGTCCCATCAAATTTCCTCCTGGCTTCGAGTTCACAGGAATCGGCCGCGGAATGGCACCGGATGGGGCGCGGAACTCAACGTCTACTCCAATACAACGATGGTCCAGTCTTGACGGTGACCTACGTCACACAGCGGGTAACTCGCTCCGCCGGCACATGCTTGCAAGAGCCGAGCTTACTTCTTTTTGGCTCCCCGTTGAGCCCGCGCTGCGGAGTTGGCTGCCACTGCGGCGCGGATGAGTTGTTTGAAGGCAGCTTCGTTGAACTTCTCTCCCTCGTGGAAATCGATCGCGCGGCGCACGTTGCCTTCCAGGCTGGAATTGAAGAGCTTCTTCGGGTCTGCGATGGAGGCTCCGCGATAGAAGGTGAGCTTCACGGCCTGCTTGTAGGTCTCCCCGGTGCAGATGCCGCCGTCATGGGACCAGACGGGGACTCCCGGATTTGTTGGCTTCACCCATTTCCATTCCTCCAGGATGTCGGGGTCGGCTTCGTGGATGAGCTGGCGAAGATGAGCGAGAGTCTTCCCGCGCCAGTCCGCAAGGTCCCGGATCTTCTCGTCAATCAATTTAGAGGGCGATGCCATCACGACAGCTCCTTTCATGTTCAACTCCAATTCTCGGACGCTTCCAGTTGGCTTGCTCACTGTTGATACGGCAGAACACCGAGCGCGCCTCCCGTTCGTGAAAACCCTAGGCGCTCGATGGTCGGCAAAACCATCCTTAACTGGCGATCTTGCGCACGATGGTGGAGAGCTTAACCTCGGTCGCGTTGTCCAGAGCGGTGAAGTACCACGCGGATTCAATCAGCTGGTGCGGCGCGCCCTCCTCCCGTGTGAGGTTGGCCTCCTGCGTGATGCCAAACGTCATATATTTCTTGTCCGCGCGAAAGAAGCAGATGGTCTTGCCGTTATTCGCGTAGGCTGGCATGCCATACCACAGGGTGGGCTGGAGCGCCGGCGCGCTGCGCAAGATGAGCGCGTGCAGGCGCTCGCCCATTGCGGGAAATGGCGCCGGCATCGCGGCGATCTTCGCAAGCACCGCAGCATCGCCTTTCGCAGGACTCGTCCGCTTCATGCGACAGCCGCGGGTGATCGCATTGCCTGGGCGATCCCACCGGGAGGCAATAAGAATGCGATCGATGTCGTGCGGAGCCGGTAGGCAATTACCCTTGCTTTCATGGTCAAGATTCCTTTTTGAGGCCAGCGTTACTGCAGTCCGGCAACAACTTTTTCCAGGTTACCGATGAACTTCTGCCAGGCATAGTTCGCGCCGTTGTAGGCGGCCACTTGATCAGGAGCGAAGCCGGAGTGCTCCATGCGCACGAGCGTTCCGCTATTTGTCGGCACCAACGTCCAGACAACGACGCTCCCCAGCCCCATTGAGCTCCAGCTATACGAGAGTTTTTTGTTGGGTTCAACGACCAGGACTTCAGAATCGATAAGGCCGTTCCAATTGGGCACTGGCTTGGAGCGGAAATTAAACTTATGGCCCACAACAGGCTGAAAGTCATTGTCCATCAGCCACTCCTTAATCAGCGGGCCTTGCGTGAGAGCACGCCAGACTTTTTCCGGCGGGTGAGGCATTTCTTTTTCGATCACAAGTGTACGCGCAGCAGCGCTAGTAGTCATTGGTCCATCCTTTTCAATAGGTCTTCAAGGCGGTCAAACCGGTCGTGCCAAAAGCGGCTGTAGAAACTCATCCAATCAACCAGCGGCGCGAGCGCCTGCGGCTGGGCGGCGTAGTGAGTCTGGCGGCCCTCGTGCCTGGCGCGCACAAGGCCCGCGTGCTTGAGGACTCCTAGATGTTTGGAGACGGCAGGCTGGGATACGCCGGAGTTGTCGGTCAACAACCGCACGGTCAACTCGCCTTCACGACTCAGCCGCTCGAAGAGAGCGCGGCGGGTGGGGTCCGCCAAGGCTGTGAAGAGTTGTCCCGATGTGGTCATCACGGCCAATTCATAACTTATTGGTTATGGATTTGTCAAGCTCTTTTTGACCATCCATTCTGGCTCGAACGTCATCGAGAAGATTGAAAAGTTGCGAGTGGAAGCTCGGGCGCGTGAGGCAGCCTTGCTGTCTGTGCTCGCAGAGACGCGGGCCGCGGAAACCGAGGCCGTCGATCCGGTTCACGGTGCGTATGTCCCGCTTGAAAGGATTCAGCCGTTGCTTTCAGATGAAACCACGATTTTGCAAATCTATTTTGCCGGGGATCGAGTCTTTGCGGCGATTCTGAAATCACAGTCGCTCGAAATTGTGCCGGTCTCGACGGTGGCGCGCATATCCGAGACTCTGCAGTTGCTGCGATTTCAACTTCGACGAGCACAGTTCGAATCGGAATCTGCGCAATCGACGTCAGCGAATTTGTACAGCTCCGTTGTAGCTCATTTGAGAGAGTTACACAGGGAGCTGATTGCGCCCATTCGAAGCCAATTGACGGCGCGTCACATTGTTGTCGTTCCGCACGGTAGTTTGCACTGCTTGTCCTTTCACGCCCTTCACGACGGCGATAAATTTCTCATCGATTCGCATGCGACTTCTTACGCGCCGAGCGCCTCGGTCTACGCGCTCTGCCACTCAAGAAATGAAATACGTGACGGTGGTTCGTTGGTCCTCGGTGTTCCCGACGCGCAAGCGCCCCTCATCGCGGGGGAAGCCGAGGCAGTCCACCGAAGCTTGCCCAACTCTGAACTTTTCCTGGGAGAAGCCGCGAGTCGCCAATTATTTTTCCACAAGGCTCCGTCCAGTCGAGTGATTCACGTCGCCACGCATGGAAGCTTTCGCCAAGACAATCCAATGTTTTCAGGAATTCGCCTCGCCGACGGCTACCTCCATTTGTGGGAAGTTTACCAAATGAAGCTTTCTGCGGAACTTCTGGCGCTGAGCGGCTGCGCGACCGGCCTCAATCTAGTCGGTTCAGGCGACGAGCTCTTGGGTCTGATTCGCGGCGCACTCTCCGCCGGCGCTCGCTCTCTGCTCCTCACTCTCTGGGACGTCAACGATCGATCTACCACGCGTTTCATAACCTCGTTCTACCAACACTTGCGCGACTCATCGAGCAAAGCAGAAGCGATGGTGGAGGCCGCGAAGGATGTTCGCAGTGAGTTTCCGCACCCCTACTTCTGGGCTCCGTTCATTCTGGTGGGCAAAGTTCTGAGCGGATGACCGGTGCCTGAATACAGCGGCTCAGCCCGTTGGTTTCTGAGGCGATGCCAGACAAAAGTTTTTCTTCTACACATTATGTTTAAGTCCAAGCCCTGAGAAAGGCCGCTGTCACCCGCGGGCTATCCATTTAAGTCGTTTATTTACATTAGTAAGCATGGAGCTCCCGCTTCGATAGCCATAACGTCTGTGTATGAGGCCTCACGCTAGAAATCTCTAAAAAGTTTTGACTTTCGAGTTGAAATTGACTAATTTCTAGCCGCGCCAACGATGTGAACGCGGGCGGACCTGCGCAACGTGCTGCTGGCTCTCGGGGACTTCCGCGCCGCCTTTGAGCGCATCCTGCCAGTCTTCGGAGTCCAGCTCTTTCCGACGAGGAACAATGGTAACCCGGAAGCCTAAATCGCCAAGTCATCGCTCGCGTCCTGCGGACAGAAAGCCAAATTCAAACGACCATCAACACCTGAGAGCGCGTCCGGATCTGCCATTCAGTGACGCAGTAATGGTCGGCAACACACTCTACCTCTCGGGCAGAATCGGGTTTGACAAGAAAACGAACAAGGTTCCCGATGAGGTCGAAGCCGAAGCGCGATTCGTGATGGAAGATGTCCGCTCCGTGCTGGCGCGAGC
>DASPVY010000120.1:0-4231 GCA_035622115.1 Candidatus Acidiferrales bacterium | reverse complement strand
TCCACAATCTGGATCAGCATCGCTGTTTCGGCCGTCGTTGGATTCATGGTGATCGCGTTTTTTCTCCGTTATCTGCAGACACGCACACTCAAAATCTTCATTTACTACCGAATCGTGTTTGGTATAGTTATTTTGTTACTGGCGTTCCTCCCCAAGGGGTCCGTGCGCTAGCGCCCGCGCGTTCCCGTTAAACAGGCCTTCCCCTGTCCAAGGGAGATGTACGTGCGCATTCTGACTCCGACCGAAAACAAACGATTCAATGAAATGATCGGGTTCGTGTGTCTGACGGCGGCGGTGCTCGTCGCGCTGAGCCTCCTTTCCTATTCGCCGCAGGACGCATCCTTCAACGTCGCGGCAGCAGCGCCCGCTGGTGGCCCCGCGCGCAATTGGATTGGTGTGATCGGCGCCCATCTCTCCGATCTCTTGTTCCAGCTCTGCGGCTACAGCGCATTTCTAATTCCGGCGGCGTTTGCTTATGTGGGTCTTAGCTGGTTCCGGAGCCACGAAATCGCTTCACGAGGCGCCAAGCTTGTCGGCGCGACGATGATGTTTTTCTTCCTTCCGGCGCAACTCACGCTGATGCACTTCCCCGACGTTCGCGGGGCAATCCCCGCCGGCGGATTCGTGGGAACCGTGCTGGCGCGCGGACTCCGCCGCGGCTTGAATTCGGTCGGCGCGAATCTGGTGGGAATTGCCTGTGTCCTCACGGCTCTTTTTCTCACCACCCGATTTTCCTTCAGCGCGGCGCTGGCTTGGCTGCGCGCGCCGATGCACTCGGAATCTTCGGTGGGTCGAGTGGTCGCGCGATGGAAAGACTGGCGCGCAGAGCGGGAATCGCAGGATCTGCGCCGTCGCAGGGAGGAAATTAGAATCGCCGGGCGCAAACCGGCTGCGGTGCAGACTGTCTCGACAAAGGAAACAGTGGCCGCGGAGATTGAGGAAGAAAACGAGCACGAAGAGGAACGCGAACAGGCGGATTCGTCGCGCGCTTCCGCGGTGATTAAATTCCGTGAGCTCGAAGCCCCGTCCGCAAAGTCGAAGGCGGTGGTTGAGCCGAAGATTTCGAAGGGCAAAACTAGTTATCGTTTACCCCCGACTTCACTTCTTCACGGCGCCGAACATGGCGAAAAGATGGATGAGGACGAGCTCAAGGATTACGCCCGCGCCATCGTCCAGAAATCGGAAGAGTTTGACGTCAAGGGCCACATCACCCAGATCAATCCCGGCCCGGTTGTAACCACATTCGAGTTCAAGCCCGAGGCAGGAATCAAATACAGCCGGATCACCGGCCTTGCCGAAGATCTGTGCCTCGCGCTGCGCGCCGAATCGCTGCTCATCGAGCGCATTCCCGGCAAATCCACCGTCGGCATCGAAGTCCCGAATCCGCACCGCGAAACCATCGCGCTGCGCGAAGTGATCGAATCGCCCGAGTTCGTCCACTCGGCCTCAAAACTGACCATGCCGCTCGGCAAGGACTTGATCGGCCGCATTCGCGCTGCGGATCTCACGCAGATGCCGCACCTTTTGATCGCCGGCGCGACTGGCACGGGCAAAAGCGTCTTCATCAATTCTCTGCTCATGGGCATGCTCTACAAAGCCACGCCCGAGGAATTGAAGCTCGTTCTCGTGGATCCGAAGCGTCTCGAACTCGGACTCTACGAAGACATTCCGCATCTCTTCACGCCCGTGGTCACCGACCCGAAAGTCGCCTCCAACGTTCTGCGAAACGCCACGCGCGAAATGGAGCGCCGCTTGAAATTGCTGGCGCAGCGCGGCGTGCGAAATATCGAGCAATACAACCGCACGTTCTTGAAAGGGCAATCGCTCTCGTTGTTTGAAAACGTTGAGGACGAGGAGCACAAACCGCTTCCCTACCTGGTGATTGTCATTGACGAGTTGGCCGACTTGATGATGGTGGACACGAATAACGTCGAGGAATCCATCACTCGCCTCGCGCAAATGGCCCGCGCCGTTGGCATCCACTTGATTCTCGCGACGCAGCGGCCGTCCGTCGACGTCATTACCGGCCTCATTAAAGCGAATTTCCCCGCGCGGATATCGTTCCGCGTGGCTAGCAAGGTGGACTCGCGCACCATTCTCGATGCCAATGGCTCCGAGTCGCTTCTCGGCAAGGGCGACATGCTGTATCTCCCTGCCGGGTCGTCGCGGCTGCATCGCATTCATGGCCCGCTGGTCACTGAAGACGAAATCTCGGCGGTGTGCTCGTTTTGGCGTGAACAAGCCAAGGCCGTTTACAACGAAGAGTTGCTCAAGCCGCCGAAGGATGAGAACGCGACAGGCGGTTCGACGGAAGGCGGAGAGGAAGTGGACGACGATCTCTATCAGGATGCCATTCGCGTCGTCTGCGAGATGGGCCGCGCTTCCACCTCAACTTTGCAGCGCCGCCTGCGCATCGGCTACGGCCGCGCCGCCCGGCTGATTGACATTATGGAGAAGGATGGAATTGTCGGCCCGGCGGATGGCGCCAAGCCGCGCGAAGTTCTCAAGAAAAAAGACTGGATGCGCGAGTTCGACGAATCAGTGCACTAACGCCGGGAGCTTGCACTTATCCGCAGAACCGCGCCGTTAGCGTTTCAAATACGCTGACAAATTTCCCTGCTGCTCCGAGCGCAGCTCGATGCACGCGTTGGCTTGGTCCTTGGCATTTTCGAGCAGGCGATTGGTTCCAGGCGCGGAATGGCCCTCGAAAAACTGCAGTGAGTCGTCCCGCAGCTTCGGATCGCAGAAAATTCCCGCGACTTGCGCGAGTTCGCCGCCCAGCGAGGCGTCAATCTTCGCGGTAATTTTGCCGTAGTCTTCCTTGAAGAGATCCCAGGCCGCCGTTTGCGTGTCGGGGTTCGCCAGCGCCCCAACCATGAAAAACATGTCTTGATTCCGCACGTCCGGTCCGAGCGCCAGATCAAACGTCCGCTTGGTCAGCGCCGGCTCCGGGAAATATGTCAGCGCTCCGAGATAGGAGTAATACTCCGCAGGATTCTTTGCAGTTTTCAGATGCTCGACGTATTGATCGTAGAGCGCCGCATCGCCATTCTGCGCCGCGATGCCCAGAGCGTTGCCCGCGAGCGACTCTTCGACCGACACAGGATCTTTCATGTATTGGGCGGCGATCGAGCGGGCCTGCGCGATGAGCTGCGGATCGCGGCCAACCGATGCGAGCGTGCCGAAGACGTCGGTGCGCAGTGCCTGCCGCTCGTTCGACTCATCCTTCGCGGGCGCGTTGCCCAAATCGTCCGCAATCGACCGCAGGAAATTGCGCACCCAGGCTTCAAATGCGGGCCGGTCTGCCGGTGCGACAATTTGATCGTGAATTTCCTGGAAGTGGCCGATCATGACGTCAACGACGTCGCGCTGGCGTTCCGATTGCATTTTCCCGAGCGTGGTCAGGTAATCGCCGATATTCATTCGCCCGACTCGCACCAGTGCCCAGGTATCGCCGAGAAATCGAATTCGGTCTTCCGGCGAAAACACAGTTTCCAGATTGCTGCTGATTTTGGCGAAAGCGGCTGGTTCGTATTGAGCGCGGTAGTAGCCGCGCCCGCCATCATCGGCGAACACCCAATCGGCGCATCCGGGCAGTTCAAACGTCTGAGCGGCCTTCGTCACCAGAAAATAGTTGGGTTCCGTTACGGCCGAACTGCGCAGCGATACTGGAATCGCCCAGAGTTCAGGCGTGCCGGCGTCGAGCTTCTCGGCGTCGGCGAAGTAGCGTCGTTGCGAGAGCGTGACCTCCGTTCGATCGCCGCGGCACTCGGACTTCACGCCCACGAGTGGCGCCCCGGGCTGATCGACATAGCTCGACATTATTTTGTCCACCGGCTTGCCGGACGTTTCAGTAATCTGGTTCCAGAAATCCTCGGCGGTCGTATTTCCGTAGGCGTGCTTCTCAAGGTATGCGTTGACGCCTTTCCGAAACGTTTCCGGGCCAACATAAGCTTCAACCGCGCGCAAAACCGATGCGGCCTTTCCGTAGGCGATCCCATCAAAGAGTATGGAGATTTCCTCGGGTGTCTCGGCCTTGGCGCGAATGGCGCGAACCGACGCGATCGAATCGGTCGAGAGTGCGCTGCTTGTTTCCTCGATCTCCTCCATGCCCAAATGCCACTCGGGATGCCACGCTTCCAGGGGCTTCCACGACATCCACGTAGCGAAGCCTTCGTTCAGCCAGATGTTGTCCCACCATTTCATGGTCACCAGATCGCCGAACCACTGG
>DASPVY010000119.1:0-4349 GCA_035622115.1 Candidatus Acidiferrales bacterium | reverse complement strand
GGTGCGCAATCGTTCCATTGCATCGCGAGCCTGCAACATCTCCGCGAGCGTGCGCTTGTCCATCGGAAAGAAAAGCCGAATTTCGTTTCCTTCGAGTTCCCAGCGGGTCACGTATTCGACCATTGACGACAAAAATTTCTGATCCTGCAGCGCCGCTTTGATCGCTTCGAACTGCGCCGCGGCCAATCCGCTTGTCGTCGTCTCGATCGAGCTCGCCACCACGCGCGGAGGCAAGGCCGCTGTCGGCGCGTCCTTCGCCGCAACTTTTTCCGTCGCCACGCTCGGCGCGGGTGCGACTGCTGCTCCCACCGCCGAATCGTAGCGCCCGCGCGTTTCGCGGGGGTCGTCCTTTGGAGTGCCGCTCGCCGTCGCCGCCCGAGCTGATGCAGTCGCTCCAACTGGTGCCGCTGTTGCGGCCGCTGACGCCGCCGCGGCGAACGATTTCGGCGCCGCCGTTGCCGCGCCTCTCGTTCCGCCATCCTGCATTTCCGCGATAATCTCTTCGAGCGGCGCCAGCCGTTTAGCGGTGATCAATTTCAGCATCCCGAGTTCCAGGTGCAGTCGAGGATCCGGCTTTCGCCGCAAGTCATCGTCCGTCGACATCAGGATTTGAAAGAAGCGCGTTAAATCCTCTTCGCTAAAGAACGCCGCTTGCTTCGCGAGCCGCGGCCGCTCGTCCACCGGCGCGGTGATCAACTCCGAGTCCGCGCCGCAAATCCGTGCGACCAGTAGATTTCTCACGTGCCGGATTGCCTCCCGGCAGAAATGCTGCAAATTGTGTCCCTCGGCGATCAGCCGGTGAACCAGCGAAAGCGTTCGCTCCGTCGACTGCTCGTGAATCGCGTCCACCAGTTCATCCAGAATATCCTCGGCCACTACGCCCAGCAGTTCGCGCACCTGCGCATCCGTAATCTCGTTGCCGCAATAGGCCATCGCTTGCTCCAGCAGCGAAAGCGAATCTCGCAGGCTCCCTTCCGCTGCGCGCGCGATGACGGCGACTGCGCCCGAGTCAATCTTCAGCTTTTCCGCTTTGGCAATTCGCGCGATCGCATCCGAAATTTCCAAAAATGTCAGCGCGCGAAATTGGAACAGTTGTGCCCGTGACTTGATCGTGTCGGCCAGATCCTCCGGCTGCGTCGTCGCCAGAATGAAAATCACTTTCTCCGGCGGTTCTTCGAGTGTCTTCAGCAACGCGTTCGACGCTTCATCCGTCAATTGGTGCGCCTCATCCAGAATCACGATCTTGTAGCGCCCCATCGCCGCATAGCGCACCATCTCTCGCAGCTCGCGGATTTGATCGATGCCGCGATTTGATGCTGCGTCAATCTCCAGAACGTCCAGGGAAGTTCCCGCGGTAATCTCGCGGCAGGAATCGCATTCGTTGCAGGGAGTCGGCGTCGGCCCTTTGACGCAATTCATCGCCTTGGCCAGAATCCGCGCTGTCGTGGTCTTCCCGACGCCGCGCACGCCGGCAAATATGTAAGCGTGCGCCACGCGATTCGAGCGAATCGCGTTTTCCAGCGTCTGGGTAACGTGCCGCTGCCCCACCACATCCTCAAACGTTTGAGGACGCCACTTTCGCGCGATCACCTGATATGCCATGAGGATTTTTTCGCCGGCCCGGGACGCGATGAGAGGAACTTCGGGTAATCCGCGGCGCACGAAACTGGCCCGCTACCGTTGCTCCCTTCCGGGCCTGGCGGGGTTTGCGGGGAATCGTCGCACAGAGCCCGAAGTTCCACCGATCAGCAGGAATTTTTCCCGCACGCCGGAGTCTAACACACGGTCCAACATGACGGAAGGCGAGTGCTGAAGAAGAAGTTTTGAAAAATTCAGTGTGAAGTATCTTGCGCTGACTTGGACACGTTCGATTTCAGCGCCGCGCGCACGGGCGGCACCAGGGACGCCATTTCCACGGTTTCATCGTTGATTGCGGCGAGCGTTGCGAGCGTCTTCTCTGCTTCCGCCGTCTCTCCCGCTTTGCTCTCGGCGTCGGCGAGCAGCCGCAAAGAAAGCGGATTGCGCGGATCCTCCTGCAGCTCCGAAATCGCGTCCGCAAATTTCCCCTTCAACAGCAGCGAGGCGCCGTTTGCGGAGTGATACGCGTCCATCACCACATTATCGCGGTTGCTTTGCGCCATATTGTTCAACTGCTCGAACGTTCTCTGCGTCAGGCTCTCATTTCCCGCTCGCGCCGCGATATACGCCTTCGTCTGAAAAATCTTCGCCAGTTCCAGCTCGCGCGTGCCTTGAAGGATCTCATGTTTGTCGGAGATCATCACTTCAGTAGCCGCCTCCACGTCCTTAAGCTGGCCTTCTGGATCGGGATTGAAGAGCGCCATGTCCCGGTGGCACTCGGCCTCCTCCACCGGCAAATTCTGCTTGTGCGCTTCCGCGGCGAGGTCGCTGAACGCCTTGCGCGCCAGTCCGGGCCGGTTTTCGCGGTAGTAGGTCATGGCCCAGAGAATTCGGAAATCCATCTTGTCGGTTCGTTCTTTGGCCATGTCAATCGCCTTCACATACTCGAGCCGCGCGCGATCTTCATCCCCCATCAGCGCGTAGGTGGAGGCGATTCCGTCCTGCGAATAAACGAAATTCGGCGCGATTTTCAGCGACGCCCGGTAATGCTCGAGCGCCCCGGGGAAATCTCCCATCATTCGCAGAATCTCGCCGTAGGAATCTTGTGGATTCGGCTGGCCGGGCAGGGCGGCAACGTACCGGTCCATCAGCGGCGGCGAAAGCTCGGCTCTGCCTCCCAGCGCATACGCATAGGCCAGGTTATTGAGCGCGGGATAATATTCCGGGTCGGTCTTCAAGATCTTCTCGAGCATTTTCGCAGCATAATTGTAATTTTGCTGGGGTCCGAGCAGCCACTCCGCAAACATGTTCGTCAGCCGCTTGTCGTTCGGATATTTTTCGAGCAGATCGTTCATCGCCGCGATCGCCGGCACCAGATTTCCGTTCTTCGTGCCCATCATCCATCGGATCAGAGCTTTTTCATCCGGCGCCGCGTGCGAAAGATTCGATTTTGCCAGCGCCAGTTCGCGCACTTCTTCCGCTGGATCGCTGGTGAAAAATCCCAAAGTGGCGTGGCCTAGCGCGAAATGCGGATCCGCCTGGATGGCCTTGCGGAAAAAATCGATTCCGTCTTCCACGTAGAGCAATTCCTCCCGGTGGAACATGCCCAGCTCGTAATCTTCTCGCGCCGTTTTCGATGGCGTGCTGACCGGCACCGTTTGGGTGTCGGCGGCGGAGGCGTCTGGCGTCGTCCCCGCCGGCGTCTGCTGCGCGCGCGCGGAAGGCGCCGCCATCATCGCCGGGATTGCCAGGGCTGCTATGAGCACGAATTCGATCGGCTTCGTAGTCCTCATCTCTCCTCGCATCTCAAAGCCCGGTTCGATCAGTGTCCTTTCAAAACGTATCCGGGATCGAACGGCTGCTTGTCGTCGATTCGTACCACCTTCACCGCGCTGGTGATGTTGTAAACGTCAACGATGCCGATCGCCGTCGGATTATTCTCGACGGCCTTGACCACGTCCTCGTCGGTCGGAACGAAGATCAGTGTTGAAGCGGGCTTGTGGTTCTCGGCCACCAGCAGCGCTTTTCCTTCTTCCAGGTTCACTCCCAAAATCTTTTCCACCACGAACTTCATCTCCGGCTGGTTTGGATCCCTCATCACTACCGTGATCACACGCCCGTTGGGCCAATTCGGCGTCTTGATGCGCAGAATCTTGCCGAATTCAGACAGCGACATCGTCTTCGCTTGATTCGAGGGATGCACGATCACGGCGAAGTCCGTGGCATAGACGGCGGTCGCGGCCGCCGCTGCGAGCAGCGCGCCGACAAGGATGGCTAAGCTCAAGTTTCGGATTCGCCGATTCACAAATCTTCTCTGTAGGTCGAACTGGCCGGGCCGATCGCCCGCTCTTCAAAAAAATAGCATCGCGAAGTTACCGAGGATGCCGCGGGCTGCCTTCGTCGTGTCGTACTAGTACCCGTACTCACGTCTAGGTGGGTCAGCCTGCCTGTGGGAACGTCGTCATGGATCGCGCGCGTGCGGCGGGGCGGTTCCCTGTCGGGTCCGTCGTCATGGATCGCGCACGCCTGCGGCGGTGCCATGCTGTCGGCATCGATTTGTGCTGCCGGGAGCGCATGAGACGGACCGGGGCGGCTCAAATCCCCGCTCGCCAACAAATAACTTGCCGAATCCCTTGACGTCGGGTGTATCTTATCGGCGGATGCATCCTCCGCATCCGCCCCGCGGCGCCAGCGGCAAACCCCACGAAACGGGGACCGGAGGAAAGAATGAAACGATTGTCTTTAGTCGGCGCCGTACTCTCTACGCTTCT
>DASPVY010000118.1:0-2555 GCA_035622115.1 Candidatus Acidiferrales bacterium | reverse complement strand
TGGACATGATGAACCCCCGGTCATATAGTTAAAAATCGAGCTAAGTGCCGCACTGTATTATGATAAGGCTCCATTCGCAAGCACTTTTGTGACTCTTAGTCAGGAGATGTCCGGGCTTGGGTGTTCGTAAAAAATACGACGTCATCGTCGTTGGTGCAGGCCATAACGGCCTGACGGCCGCTGCGTATCTCGCGCGCGCGGGTTATTCGACGCTCGTTCTCGAGCGCCGGGAAATCGTGGGCGGATGCTGCGTGACGGAAGAAATCGCGCCGGGCTGCCGCGCTTCGACGACTTCCTACGTCGCCAGCATGCTGCGGCCCAGAGTGATTCGCGATCTGAATCTTGCCGCGCACGGGCTGCGGATGGTGCCATGCGATCCATCGATCGTCGTGGCGTTCGGAGACGGCAGCGTGTTGCCGTGGTGGGCCGATCGCGATCGCGCCGTCGAAGAATTTCGAAAAGTTTCGGAGCGCGACGCGGCCACGTTCGTCCGCGTAGACGACAAGCTCAAAAAAATCGCGCGCTACTTTCAGCCTTTTTTCCTCGAGCCTCCTCCGGATATGCGCGTGAGGAAAGTAGCCGGATTGCTTGAACTCTTTCGCGCCGGAAAGAGATTCCGCGGCATCAGCGGCGAAGAAATTGCGGACATCGTGGCGTTGTTCACCGGCAGCCTCGGACACTTTCTCGACCGAACGTACGAATCGGGAAAAATAAAAACACTCATGGCCGCTAACAATGTTTACGGAATGCATGGCGGGCCGTACGACAACGGATCGGCGATCGGCTTGCTATTCCACATGCTGAGCGGCGGCGAGGCCGAGATTCAAGGTTTTTATGGGCACGTGATCGGGGGGATGGGCTCGATCACGCAGGCGCTTGCCACCGCGGCGCGCAGCCATGGCGCCGAAATCGTGACTTCGGCGCCGGTCGCGAAGATTGATTCCCGCGATGGCGAGGCGCGCGGCGTGATTTTCGAAGATGGCACGGAGATCGAAGCGCGAGTCGTGCTCTCAAACGCGGATCCGAAGAGGACGTTTCTACAGCTTGTGGACGCGAGCGAATTGCCGGCGGAATTTCGCCGCGCGATTGACGGCATCAAGATGGCTGGCCCCTGCTTGAAGGTGAATTTTGTGTTGAGCGAAGAGCCGAAGTTCGCAGGGATGCCCCGCGAATGGGGAAAATCTCAGCGGTCTCTCTGCACCCTTCTGCCCTCACTCGAATTTGCGCAACGGTGTTACGACGCGTCGAAATTCGGCGAGATTCCCGAGGATTTGTGGGTGGATTGCGTGGTCGCTTCGAACGTGGACGATACGCTCGCGCCCGCCGGGAAGCACATCATGACCTGCTTCGTTCAGTACGTTCCCTACAAGTTGCGGGAGGGCACGTGGGACGAGAATCGGGATTTACTCGGGGAGCGCGTGGTGAGCACCATCAAAAAGTTTGCACCATGCTTCTCCACTACAATTCTGGCGCGGCAGGTTTTGACGCCACTCGATCTCGAACGCACCTACGGCCTGACCGAGGGAAACATTTTTCACGGCGATCTCTCGCTCGATCAATTGTTTTTCATGCGGCCGGTTCCCGGATGGTCGCAGTATCGTACGCCAATCCGCGGGCTCTATCTTTGTGGCGCGGGCGCCCATCCCGGAGGCGGAGTAACGGGCGCACCGGGCTACAACGCAGCGCATCAGGTGTTGCGCGATTTAAAACGCAGCGTGGGGTAATCGCCGCCGGGGTTTGTATTCATCATCCGACGTCTTGGAGCAGCGCATGAAGAAGGGAATTCTTGAGCGGCTAAAAGAAGGAGTCGTACTCGGTGACGGCGGCTATTTGTTGGAACTCGAAAAGCGCGGTTGGGTCCGCGCGGGTCCGTTCACGCCGGAAGTAGCGCTGACGAATCCCGACGCGCTGCGCGAATTGCATCTCGAATTTCGCGCGGCGGGTTCGGAGGTGCTTCAGGCGCTGACGTTTTACGCCAGCCGCGACAAGCTCGCGACCGTCGGCTTCGATTCGCGCATCGAGGAGCTCAATCGCGCGGCGGTGCGCATCGCCAAAGAGGCCGCTGCAGATCGCTGCCTGGTCGCCGGCAATCTTAGTCTGACGTGGATGTACGACCCCAAAGACAAGAAATCACACGATCGCGTGCGAAAACTTTTTGACGAACAACTGGAATGGCAGATGAGCGAAGGCATTGACTTTATTATCGGCGAAACATTTTCGTATCTCGGCGAGGCGCTGATCTGCGTGGAGCGCGCGAAAAAAGCGGGATTGCCGGCGATGGTCACGATGTGTTTTGAGAACCAGGATGTGTCGATTGAGGCCGATTCGCCGGCGGATTGCGCTCGCGCGCTCGTGGATGCCGGAGCGGATATTGTCGGCGTAAATTGCCTGCGCGGCCCGCAGCACATGCTGCCGCTCGTGGCCGAAATGCGAAAAGCCACGAAGGCCTATATTGCAGCGCAGCCCGTGGCGTTTCGCACGACGGACAAGCACCGGGATTTCACCAGCCTCCCCGCTTTTCCGACTGAACTCGATCCCTATCAACTCTCCCGCAG
>DASPVY010000117.1:0-6754 GCA_035622115.1 Candidatus Acidiferrales bacterium | reverse complement strand
GAAGCTGTAGCCGGTCGGCAGCACGAATGCCACGGTCTCTCGCGGCACTCCGATGCTCTCCATTTTTTCCATGGCGATCGGGAGCGCAGCCTCGGAGCTCGCCGTCGCGAAAGCAATCGTCACGGGCTCGGCCACGGCGCGGAGAAATCTTTTCAGCGGGGCGCGGATGATTAGCGCGATAGGCAGCAGCACGCAAAAAACAAAAAAGCCCAGCGCGACATACATCGTCGCGAGAAGCTTCAGCAACGGCATCAAAACGCCGAGGCCCATGTGGCCCACCGTATACGCGATTGCGCCAAACACGCCGATCGGCGCCGCCAGCATCACGATGTTCGTGAACTTGAACATCGTCTCGGCCAGGCTTTCCGCGAAATTCAGCAGCGGGCGCCGCTTCGCTTCCGGGACCATCGCCAGCGCCAGCCCGAACAGCACGCTGAAGACGACAATCTGAAGCACTTCGCCTTCGGCCACGGACTTGGCAATATTTTCCGGAAAAATATTTTCGATAATCTCGGTGGCCGAATGTGTGGCGACTGCAAGATTTTGCGTCTGCGCGCCGGCAGGCATTCGCACGCCTTCTCCTGCGCGGCTGATGTTGATCGCCACAAAGCCGATAAGCAGCGCGAGCGTCGAAACCACCTCGAAATAAATCAGCGCCTTTGCGCCCATGCGCCCGACTTTTTTCAGGTCCGCATGGCCCGCGATGCCCACCACCAGCGTGCTGAAAAGCAGCGGCGCGATGATCACTTTGATCAAGCGCAGAAAAATCGTTCCGCAGACCTGAAGTTTCACGGCGGTCGCCGGCCAATCGTGACCAAACTCGACTCCCGCCGCCATGCCGAGGAGTATCCATCCCGTCAGTGACCGGCGTCGCGCTGCGTACACGCCGAACAGAGCGATGGCGACCCATCTCGCCGCTAGAAGAATGTCGGGTGACAGTTGATACCAGGAGAAGTGCTGGCCCAGGCTGAGAGCGGCTGCTAAAAACACGGCCGCGAAGGCAGCGACAAGGATTTTCAGCTTCAAGGAGCGGTCCGTATCAGGGAATAGCGGGACGCAAATTCGCGCGCACGTTAGCGCGGGGATTCGACAAAGTCAACGTGTGATATATTCTCAGCGGGCAGTGCTCTGCGGCGTGGAGGAAACGCCCCAACGATCGCCTGACGGATTCGTCATAGCGGAATCGGGGCGAACGGGCACGCCGTGTCTCGGCCCGCAGGTTTTACTGCTTATAGCCAAATCTTTTTTCGATCGAGCCGAGTGGCTCCAACGGTGCGCCAGCGTTTAGGTAATCTCAACCAAACATGACCCCCAAAAATCTTTTTTTCGTGGCGCTGATTGTCGCCGCCAGCGGCATCGTATCGCCTCCAGTCGCTCTGGCCATGGGTCTCTGCTACGGCATCGCCGTTCAGGGAACGGAAAATTACGGCGGGAAAGATTTGTCGAAGTTTTTGCTGCAAGCTTCTGTCGTGGGCCTCGGTTTTGGTATGAATTTACGGGACGTGGTCCATGCGGGCCGTTCGGGTTTTATTTACACAGCTGTCGGCATAACGGCATCCATGATCCTCGGGCTCGGCCTCGGACGTCTCATGAAAGTGGACGGCACTTCTTCATTGCTGATCAGTGCCGGAACCGCAATCTGCGGCGGGAGCGCGATTGCCGCTATCGGTCCGATCGCAAACGCATCCGAAGACGAAATGGCAGTTTCGCTGGGAACGGTATTCGTGCTCAATTCGATTGCTCTGCTGACTTTCCCAACGATCGGATGGGCGTTGCATCTGAGCCAGGCGCAGTTTGGCCTCTGGTCTGCGCTCGCGATTCACGACACGAGCTCGGTGGTCGGAGCGGCGGCAAAGTACGGATCCGTTGCCCTCGCGATCGGAATGACTGTAAAACTTGCGCGCGCTCTTTGGATCGTGCCCTTGTCGGTGGTGACAGCGATTGTGAAAGGAACCAAGACCCGCGTGCAGTGGCCCTGGTTTATTTTGTTCTTCTGTCTGGCTGCGGTTGCCAACACCTACCTTCCTGTTCTCGCGCCCGTCTATTCCGTCCTCAGCCGCCTGGGAAGGATCGGCCTGACCGCGACTTTGTTTCTGATCGGCACGGGACTCACGAGAAAAACTCTTCAGCAAGTTGGGTTGCGGCCGATGATGCAGGGCATTGCGCTCTGGGCTGTCGTCGCGCTGAGCGCGCTCGCGCTGATTCGAATCGGGTGGATCCACGTGTGATCGCCGGAGAAATTCGTGGCTGCGATTGCATACCTTGAATGCACGAAGTGCGGAAATCAAATCAGCGCAGCGCAGCCGCCGACCGTCTGCCCTTCGGATGGCGGTTCCCTTTTTGTCCGCTACGATTTTCAGCCCTACATCGGCAAGTTGAGGCCCGAACATCTTTCCGGCCGAAATGGGAGCATGTGGAGATATCGAGAAGTTTTGCCGGATGTTATCCCGGTTACTCTCGGAGAAGGTCGCACTCCCATGATTCAAAGTCGCGACAACCCGAACGTCTTCATTAAAGACGAGGGTTTGAATCCGACGGGCTCGTTCAAGGCCCGCGGATTATCGGCCGCGGTGACGATGTGCAAATCCTACGGCGTCAAGAAAATCGCGATCCCTTCCGCAGGCAATGCGGCCAGCGCTCTGGCCGCCTATGCTGCGGCGGCTGGAATCGAAGCTCATATTTTCATGCCTCGGGATGTCCCGCGAGCGAACCGGATCGAGTGCATTGCCTATGGCGCCAAGCTCACACTGGTGGACGGCTTGATCAGCGATTGCGCGAAAATCGTCAATGAACGCAAAAACGAAGAAGGCTGGTTCGATATCTCGTCGCTGAAAGAGCCTTTTCGTGTGGAAGGCAAGAAGACGATGGGCTACGAGCTCTCCGAACAGTTGGGCTGGAAACTGCCCGACGCGATTATCTATCCCACTGGGGGCGGAGTTGGCTTGATCGGAATGTGGAAAGCGTTTGATGAAATGCAGGCTCTCGGTTGGATCGGAGCCGAACGCCCGAAAATGATTGCGGTTCAGGCCGCGGGCTGCGCGCCAATTGCCCGGGCATGGGACGCGCGACAAAAAGTGTCCGAATTCTGGCAGAACGCGCAAACCATTGCGGCGGGGCTTCGCGTGCCTAAGGCGTACGCGGACTACATCATTCTCGAAATCTTGCGCGCGAGCGGCGGCACCGCGGTCTCGGTTTCGGACGACGAAATCGTCCAGGCCGTATGCGATTGGGCATCCGCCGAAGGCGTCTTCGCCTCCCCGGAAGGCGCGGCGTCGCTGGCGGCTTATCGGAAACTATTAGGCTCCGGTTTTCTCCGAGCGAGCGATCGAGTCGTGCTTTTCAATACCGGTTCCGGGTTGAAGTACATCGACGTGATCGCGGACTATTTGGAAGGTGGCGCTTAGCTCGCGCGCGCGCCGGCAGCTCGCGACGATTGACACCAATACGACCATGGCTCGCCAGACGGACACTCGGTACTCACCGCGTGCGCCGGTTCACTTGTGGGCCAGGTCCGTTCAGTACGAAACCGAATCGATCCGCACGGATGCTGTCCGCGAGCCTGCCGCCGTAGGCTTGAAGTTAACAATCACAGTGCAAGTACCGTTCACGGCGAGCACAGACCCGACCTGGCAGGTTCCGGTCGACAGGATCGTGTAGTCCGCCGGGTCCGTTCCGATGAGCGAAACACCTGTTATCCCGACTGTGTTGGCAGAGCTGTTTTTAACGGTGAAAGTCGTCGGGTCGGAAGTCTTTCCCACAGTCACCTTGCCGAACACTCCGCTGCCCGGACTGGATGTTAACGCGATTCCCGCCGCGAGTGCGCTGGCCGCTGTTACAAAGAACGAAACAATGAGAATACGGTTGAGTCGCATGACCTTTCCCCCGGTCTAATGTCAGATTGCCTCCGCGGCTGCTCATAATGTCCGCGGTCCATTCAGATGAGCGCAGTCGCGACGCCCTGTTGACAATCGTTCCAGCGCGCTCAAGGCAGAATCGGAAGCCCGGCTTCGTTCACCACTCGATCACCGGTTGTATCTCGCCGCAGTGACTTCCACCAATGTGGAGTTGACCACGTAAACCGGTGCACAAACATCCCGATTGGATAAACTAGCGTATTCTCGCGGGCTGGGGAGCGAGCTGCTAAAGGCTATCCGCGGTGCTGGGTGTACGAATGATTCGCGGAGCCTAAACCACTTCAATCCGAAATGAACTTGGCGGAATCCGCCAGCACTTCTGACCCGTTCATTGCGGATTTGCCGTGATGGCGGAGGTACTTTGCAATTACTCGGCCAGCTTGTCAAGCGCCCATTCGCATTTTTGAAGTCGCTGCGGCGGAAGTTTTCCACAGGTAGTATTTCCGCGGAGTTGGCTCTCCCGATTGCGGTGGAGCAGGGAATCCGCGCGCGTCCTCGCGGGGACGCCCTGAAAGACAACGGAAAATATCCTGCTACTTGAGGTTGGCGTTCTCGGTTTGCGCTTGCTGCAGGATGGGAATGCTTGGGTCCGCATCCTTCCAGAGAGTGAAGAAATCATTGTAAGCGGCGCGAGCTTTGGCAGTGTCGCCCTGCATCGCGTAGGCTCGCGCGAGCCCGAGGTGCGCGAGAGCGCCAAGCGGGAAGTTCAATGTGATTCCGCGATGGTCGAGATACTTTTGAAATTCAGTCGCGGCAGCAGATCCATTGTGCGCCGCCAGTTGAGCTTGGCCGCGAATGTAGATGGGATACAACGTCCCCTCCTGGAGCGGGGGCGGCAGGGCGAGTTCATAGGGTGCTGCCGGTTCGAGACTCACCACCGCCTGGGCAGCATTGTTGGCGCTCAATTCCACCGAGGCGTTGATAATCGGCAGCCAGTAAATCTTCAACATCGTGTCCAGTGGATAGCTCTTCTCCAAATCCTCCGCCATGGCCTTCGCTCGAGCCGGGTCACCAGTCCGCGCCGATGCCAGAGCCGCAAACGTCTTCACGTCCCGGCCGGGGGATAGCGCCAGTGCAGCCGCAACATCCTGCTTTGCGACTGCAAAGTTACCGAATTCAGCTTCACGCAGGGCGGCACAGACCTGCCAGAGAGCGGCAGTTTCCTTCGAATCATTGCGGACTGCCGAGTCAACAGCGCGGCGAGAATAATCTCGAGCTTTCGCGAGCCGCCCGAAGTAGGCCTCGGTGTCGGATTGGAACGAGAGTAAGACGTCCTCGTCTCCGGGTTTGCCGGCGGCCCAGGCAACTTGGCGTTCCATCTCCGCTGCGTCGCCTTTAAAGAACGCCAACTGATAGATTTTCCAATGCAGCAATTCGGCATCGAGCTTGCGCGCTTGGGCCTCCTGGATTGCTTTTGCGGCGTCCTCGGGCCGGTTCAGCGCCATCTCGTCACTCGCAACGTTCACATAGCCGACTACAACGTTGGGCTCCAACCGAAGCGCCTCTTCGGTTTCATTCACGGATTTTTCGTATTGGCCCAGGGTCGCGTAGATGCTCCCTAAATTTCCGGGTGGTACAACATCTTCGGGGTAGCTCTTAGCCCAAAGTTCATAAACCTGGATCGCCTGTTCCAACTCGCCCGTCGCGTTTTGGTAGTACATCGAAGCGATGCGATACTTTTCGTGTTCACTGACGCGATCGCGAAGCGCATAGGCCTTCTTTAGATTTTCTGCTGACAGGCTGGACTGCCCGAGGTTGGCGTACGCGACTCCCAAGCTGACGTACGCCACTGCAAAATCCGGGTCAAGCTCGAGAGCGTGTTTAATGAACGGTATCGCTGCGGCGTCTCCTTTTGTGCGCGCGGTTGTGACGCCCATGCTGAATGCCTTTAGCGCTTCGAGTGACGTCGTCGTCGCTTCAATCGGAACATCAAATTTTTGGACGGAGGCAAGTGATTCGCCGAGCTTGCTGCGCAGGCTAGCCGCCGCCGCGCTCAGCGCTTTCAGCACATCAGGTTTCGTCGCAGCCTCTTCCTGCTCAGAAGCCAGCGTGTCGCCGCTGCTGCAACCGACCGCATCGATTCCGACGACGTACTGACCGCCAAGATTGGAAATCGACCCGAGGAGAATGGCCTTGCTGCCTGTCCGCACGCAAAGTTCTCTGGCCACGTCGCGGGTAATGCGGTCGGTCGGCGGGCGTCCCATCAGCCGCAGCGTTTCTTCCACCTTTCGTTCCGAGAGGATGTTCAGGTAGGGAGATTGCCCAAGCTGAACGGCGAGGGCCTGTTTGAGGGCGCCGTCAAAAACCGGATCGCCTGTGGAATTCTCGAAGTCCGCAATCACAACGGTGTCGCGCTCGGCCAGCACGGCAGGCTTGGCGCGGCCCTTCAGCCACCAGAAGGCGCCGGCGGCGAGCACAATGACGAGCACGATTGCCGAGCCCACCTGTAAGATGCGGTTTCGAGCGCCCGGCACAGGAGCGGCCACGGCGGCGGTCGAACCAGACTGGGCAGCTTGGGCCTGCATGCCGGATGAATGCTCGGGAGGGGTGGCAGTAACATGCGACGAGTCCGTCCCGACGCTCGAGGCAGCGGACGTCGCGGACGGGACCTGGCCCGACATAGCGACCGGACTCGAGCCCGAACGTGCGCTTTCAGTTTCGCGTTTCAGCCGCTTTAAATCCGCGCGCAATTCCGCCGCGCTTTGACACCGCAGCTCGCGGTCTTTCTCCAGCGACTTGTTGATGATTCGCTCGAAGTCCGCGGGGATATCCGGGTTCAGTCGTATGGCCGGCACCGGAGAACGGTTCAAAATCACATCGAAAATCACGCCGGTGGATTC
>DASPVY010000116.1:0-10236 GCA_035622115.1 Candidatus Acidiferrales bacterium | reverse complement strand
TAGGTGGCCTGGATTAAACGGTCCCGGCCGGATTCGGAGAGCCCGTAAGCCTTCATCATCTCGGCGGCCTCGGCGTCGTCGAGATCGGCGAGTTCCGCTTCGATTTTTCCGCAGAACGGCACAACCGCGGTCTGCGGCTTGGTCGTGAGTTTTTCGAGCTTGTGCTTTTCGATCACCCGACTGATTTCCGGCGCTTCTTCGTCACCGAGATTTAAAACGCAGATCAGAGGCTTCTGCGTGAGGAACGTGAAGCCGGTGACGGCCTTTTTTTCGTCGGGCTTGAATTCCAACTCGCGCAGCGGCTTTTCGGCTTCGAGCGCGGCACGGCAACGAAGGAGAACATTGTGCTCGAGTTCCAATTGAGGGTCTTTCCTTTTCTTCAGATCTTTTTCGACGCGCTCAAGCCGCCGAGTGGCCTGTTCGAGATCGTTCAACATCAGTTCGATCTCGATGCTATCGATGTCCCGCATGGCATCGATACTTCCGGAAGGATGGGGATTCGCGGGATCTTCAAACAGGCGAACGACGTGAGCCAAAGCGTCGGCTTCGCGCAACGGGACGAGCGAGGCCGAATTCTTCTCGCGGTCTTTCTGCAGCCCGCCGATATCGACGTACTCGATCGTGGCGTAGGTGATTTTCTTCGGCTTGAAAATTTCCGCAAGCTTCGCGACGCGAGCGTCTGGAACGCGCGCGATCCCGACGTGCGCTTGTCCCGGCTGCGCGCGCGATTCAACTCGGGCGCGCGTCAAGATTCGAAACAAACTTGTCTTTCCGACCTGCGGCAGACCGATAATTCCTGTTTGCATGGATGTGTGATACTAACATGCGCTTGAGGTTCCACTGAATGCCGCCGCGGAAGAAGCCGAAACCATATCCATTCAATCATTTGAGCGCCGTCAAGCATTTGAAGGGATGCGATGCGCGATTCGCCGAGCTGATCGGGCGCGTGGGCCGATTTCGCATGGAGATGGACACTCACCCGAGCCCTTTTGACGCGCTGACAGAAGCGATTATCTATCAGCAATTGCATGGCAAGGCGGCCGCAACGATTTTAGGCCGCCTGAAAGACAACATCGGCGGCGGAAATTTCCCGACTCCAGCGCAGATTCTGTCGGCGACGGATGGGGATCTTCGCGCCGTTGGCCTTTCGCGCCAGAAAATTGCGGCGCTTCGCGATCTCGCGCAAAAAACGATCGAAGGCAGCGTGCCCAGCATGGACGAAGTCCGATTGCTGGGGGATGAGCAAATTGTCGAGCGGCTCACCGCGGTACGCGGCGTCGGCGTCTGGACTGTACACATGCTGCTCATTTTCCGGCTCGGACGGCCGGACGTTTTGCCGACTCTCGATTACGCCGTGCAACAGGGATTCAAAATCGCCTACCGAAAGCGAAGATTGCCGAAACCGAAGGAGTTGTTGGCATTTGGCGAGCGTTGGCGGCCGTATCGAAGCGTGGCGAGCTGGTATTTGTGGCAGGCAGTACGTCTGCAAAGATCAAAGAAGGTCAATCCAAAGGCGAGATAGCGCCTGCGGAGGAAGATTCCTCGTCGTTCCGGACGGTCAGGGGTTTCTCAGAATTATAACGAACCTTCCACCAGGAATTATTTCGCGAAATCGTGAACTGTGAGGAGAAGGGCAGCGAGTCCGAAAAGAAGAGTGGCGCCTTCGAGTTGCACGGAAGCGCGATGCAAGCGATTGAATTCCACGCGCAACGGACTTTCAAGCGGCGTGGCATCGACGGAGCCCATCTCCGCACGCAGCACGGTCATGCGCCGCGACACGAGATGTTGCGATGTAAAAGTGAGCGCGATCATGAGAATTACGGCAAACGCCGCGGGACGAAGCCATCCAAACAGCGCGCGTCGCTCCAGCATAAGCGCCGCAAGATAGACCAACCCGGCCGCAATGCCGTACCAATGCAGGCGCGTCAGCGAATAGCCCACCACCGCGCCGGCGTCGTGGCGGCTGCTTAGGACCGCGAATGCCCCGGGCGCTACGGCGAAACTCAGAAAAATAATCCCGCCGACCCACGTGCCTAATGCGAATACCTCAAGAAAACGCAGGAACGAGGTCATTTCGGGTTCCAGTAGAATGGGAATTCGGCCGATCCAGCTTTCGACATTTTCGATCTCGGAAGCAACGCGGTAGCCGCAAGGCCGATCAAAGATTGATGGTGGGCGATCAAGGACTTGAACCTTGGACCTCTCCCGTGTGAGGGGAGCGCTCTAACCACTGAGCTAATCGCCCGCGAGCGTCTTCATTCTTGTAACAAAAGGCCGGACCAATTGCAAACCAAGACCCGACCCGCGAATAGCCGGCTCGCCGAACTGCAGGAATCCATCGCGCGCGTTGTCAAAGGCAAAGAAGATGCGATTCAACTTGCGCTCATTACGCTGCTAGCGCGCGGCCATTTGCTGATCGAAGACGTCCCTGGCGTGGGCAAAACGACGCTGGCGCAGGCGTTGGCGCGCTCGTTTCACTGCAGCTTTCAGCGGATTCAATTCACATCGGACTTGCTGCCGAGCGACGTCATCGGCGTGAGCGTGTTCGATCCCGTGCGGCAAGCATTCGAATTCAAGCCCGGCCCGATTTTCGCGAACGTCGTCCTGGCGGATGAAATCAATCGCACGACGCCCAAGACGCAATCCGCCCTGCTCGAAGCGATGAGCGAGGCGCAAATCACGGTGGACAATCATACCCACCGTCTGCCGGAACCATTTCTCGTTGTTGCGACGCAGAATCCCGTCGAGCACCATGGAACGTATCCGCTGCCGGAATCTCAACTCGACCGCTTCCTCATGCGCATCCGCATGGGTTATCCCTCGAAGGCCAGCGAAAAAGAAATTGTACGCAACGGAAGCGGCGCACCACTGGCGGAACTCCCGGCATCTGCGATGGACGCGGCCGAAGTGCTGACGATGCAGGAGGCGGTGAAGCAAGTTCGCGTGGACGAGAGCTTGCTCGATTACGCGCTGGAGATTGTCGAGCGCACCAGAACTTCCGAGCAGCTGAATCTCGGCGTCAGCCCGCGGGGTGTCGTGATGCTTCACCGCGCGGCCCAGGCGCGCGCATTTCTCGACGACCGCGACTATTGCCTGCCGGACGACTTCAAGGGGCTGATCCTGCCGGTTTTCGCCCATCGCGTGGTGGTGAGCTCGCGCTACGTTTCGACGCGCAAAAAATCCGCGCAAGCCGAAGCTATTCTCGACGAAATCCTCGAGACCGTCCGCGTACCACTCTGATGTCCACATCCTTCGTCGCACGGCTCTGGAGCGAGCGCGATCGCCCTGGCTGGCGCCTATTCGCCGTGTCGATGGCGACGCTGGCCGTGGCGATGGTCCTCGCGCTGTTTTCGGCGGCTGTGGCGCAAGAAGGACGAATCGCGCTGGCGACATTCTCCGCAGTCGGCGCGCTGGGCTTGGCGGGCTGGGTGGCTGTGACGATGGTTCCGGCGCTGGCGAAGCGAACCAGCCTTCGTTGGCTCGCCTATCAGGTCGATTACAAACTCACGCGCGAAGGAATTGTTTATCTTGGCGTGATACTCATTGTTGTTCTGGCCGCGGTGAATACGGGCAACAATCTGCTCTTTTTGATTTTGGGCTGCCTGCTGGCCGGATTTCTGATCTCGGGAGTACTCTCGCGCACGGCAATCAGCGGCGTTGAATTCAAGCTCGAACTGCCTGAGCACATATTCTCGGAGCAGCCGCTGCTGGCGACCGTCGAAATCAGGAACGAAAAGGAAGTGTGGCCGTCGCTTTCGCTCCGAATCGTCGGCGAAGGCTCAGCGAAAGATCCAGCCCAAATTCTGTCGCAGCCGATTTATTTCCCGTATGTGCCCCATCGGAGTTCCGCGCGACAGCAAGTGCAGCTCGTTTTCCCGAGGCGCGGCGCGTACCGGCAGGACGCCTTCGGAATTCGAACCAGGTTTCCCTTCGGGCTGTTCGAAAAGACGCGGCGCGTGGAATCGCCGCTTGAAATTGTGGTGTATCCGCACGTGGAGCCGGCGGCGCAAACTTACGAGATTCTCCCGCTCATCAGCGGCGAAATGGCCAGCCACTACCGCGGACGCGGCAACGATTTGCACTCAATCCGAGATTATCTGGCGACGGACAGCGCGCGATTCGTGGACTGGAAGCTCTCCGCCAAAAGCGCCGCGCTGAAGGTACGCGAGTACGCGCGCGAAGACGAGCGCCGGTTGGTCCTGGTGTTCGATCCTTTTGTCGGTTCGCCGCGAGCCGGTGGTGGGCAACGCGCGAGCGAGGAACATGCCGCGCGCTTCGAACGGGCCGTGTCGTTGACTGCCAGCATCGCCTGGCATTTTCAGGCTGTAAACGCCGTGATGCAGTTCCGCACGGACCGGATGGCCACGCCAATGGCGCCTGCGAGCGAGATTATCTACGATATTCTGCGCGAACTGGCGTTCATCCAGGCGATCCCTTCCGAAACGGGTGGAGATTTTATGGACGATCTCGCCGCGGAATCGGAAGTCTTCAAAATCATTGTGACGCGCCGCGCGCAGCGTTCCGTGCCTTCCGCATTGTGGTCATCGTCATACTTCATTTTTTTCGATTCCCTGTAAGCTCGCACGATGAAGCTGCGGAGCGCCCGGTTGTGCGAAAATGGCCCACGCAGATGGACCAGCCGTCAAAGTCGCACGCGACGTTTCGAAATACGATCCTTCGCTGGTATCGCGCGAACCGCCGCGAATATCCGTGGCGGCGCGATTACGATCCCTATCGCGTGTGGCTCGCGGAGGTGATGCTGCAGCAGACGCGCATTGCCGCCGTGATTTCCTACTACGAGAAATTTCTGCGACGCTTCCCCCACGTGAAAGCGCTCGCGCGCGGCTCGGAACATGAAGTGCTGCGCTGTTGGGCGGGTCTCGGGTATTACAGCCGCGCTCGAAATCTGCACCGCGCGGCGCGGGAAATCGCGAAACGGCACGGAGGCGTGTTTCCGCGCACGCTTGATGAAGCGCTGGCGCTGCCCGGCATCGGGCGCTACACGGCCGCTGCGGTCTTGAGCATTGCGTACGGCGCGCCGCACGCAGTCGTGGATGGCAATGTCGCGCGCGTGCTTGCGCGGCTTGGAGCCGTTCGCGGAGATCTTCGCGCGCCGGGCCGTTGGCCACAGCTTGCCGCCACAGCTCAGGAACTTCTCGCCGTCAAATCCGCGCGAGACTGGAATCAGGCCATGATGGAACTCGGCCAGACGATTTGCACGCCAAAATCGCCTCGCTGCGGCGAGTGTCCCGTGCGGGAATTCTGCAAGGCGCATGAGCGCGGCCTGGTAGACAAAATTCCCGAACGCCGCAGGAAACGCGTCACGGTTCGCCAGAGAATTGCGGCCGCCGTGCTGCTCGATCCGCGGGGGCGAACGCTGCTCGTTCGCGATCCGGGAGCGCACGACGATGTGCTGTTCTCACGAATGTGGCAGTTCCCCGCTCTCGAATCTGCGCGAGATGGGAGCACGGAGCTAATCACGCATCTCCACGAGCGTTACGGCGTTGAGGCTGCGGCGCCGAAGGAACTCAGTGCATCCAAGCACGGCGTGACGTTTCGAGACATCACTCTTATGCCATTCCTGTTTCGCGTGGAGTCGTTGCCCGCGATCCCGCGTTCGCGCCGGCTGCCGCTAGCGCAGATCGCTCGCGTGCCTCTTTCGAGCGCGACGCGGAAAATCGCCGAAAGCGCGCTGCGAGCGATTAACTCCGAGGTAACCGATGAAGCCAGCCCGCGAAGTCACCGCGGCACCCGGATGCTAAACTGAAATTTCGTCATGTCCACCGAGTCGGAAACTGAACAGGCATCGCTGCCAGCCATCGAACGGTATTTCGAGATCTCTCTATTTTTTCTCGTGGCGATCGGGTTAGTCGCCGTCATCTCGACCGGGAAACTCGACCCGGTGTCGATGCTGCTGTGCGCGGTCGTCCTCGCCTGGAAATGCGTTCGAATCTTTCGTCGCGATCCGCCGGAGCTGAGCGCGCGCGCAGCCACCGGCCTCGTTCTCGCGTATTTTCTATTTTTCCCAATCGACCTCTGGTTCATCTCGCGTGCCCTTGCCGCGGACGCGCCGAATCCCCCGTTGTATGCCGCGCTGCTCGCTGCCATTCACCTGATGATTTTTGCGACGCTGGTCCGCTTGCTTTCCACGCGCACGCCGCGGGACCAAATGTTTCTGGCGATGCTGGCGGTGACGTGCATGCTTGCGTCGGCAATTCTCACGGTGGACACCACATTCCTGGTTTCACTGGCGATTTTCCTGCTGGTCTCGGTTTCGACGTTCGTCGGACTCGAGATTCGCAAGGGCGCAAAGGGCGCCGTAACCGCGCCTCTTGAAGCCGACAGCCTGGCCGCGAAGCGCCTGCATCGAGCTGTCGCGCTGATTTCCGTTCTCGTGACCGTGAGCGCTCTCGTCATCGGCACTGGGATTTTTTTTCTGATTCCGCGATTCACTGCCGGCTATCTGAGCGCGCTGAGCCTGCGGCCGTCGCTAATGACCGGGTTCAGTGACAACGTGTCGTTGAATCAAATCGGAGAGATCAAGAAAAACAGCGCCGTGGCCATGCGCGTCCACGTCGCCGGCGATCCCGGCCTGGCGCAGAATATTCACTGGCGCGGGATCGTTCTCACAAATTTCGATGGCCGTCGATGGTTTAAGCGCCCGCAAGAACAAATGCTGATCGTGCCTGCGCCGGGCGGGGCGTACCTGATGGGCGATCCATCCGGGCTGCGCGGCGGCGAATTCACGGTATTGTCGTACACCATCCTGCTCGAACCGATGGCGACCGACGCCATCTTCGTCGCGCCTCGCGCCGTAGAGCTTCGCGGGCGATTCGGCCCTGGAGTTGATCGCGCCGCTGCGTCGCAGCGGGCGGCTTTCATTCAAATCGACGCCACTGGCACGCTGACGAATCCTTCGCACAATGACGTTCGCCTTCGTTACGATGGTGTCTCGCACGTCCCGAATATTCCCCCCGCAAAGCTCCGCGCGGCCTCGAGCGATTATCCGGCACGCATTCGCGAAGAGTACCTGCAGCTCCCGCCGATCGATCCGCGCGTGAAATCGCTGGCAGATTCGATCGTCGCGCCGACCAAGAATCGCTATGACGCAGCCGCGAACATCGAGCGCTATCTCCGTACGCGCTACGCTTACACGCTGAATCTCGACACGCCGCCGGACAAAGATCCCCTCTCTTATTTTCTTTTCGAGAAACGCGCGGGACATTGCGAGTATTTTGCCTCCGCGATGACCGTCATGCTTCGCGCCGAAGGCATTCCGGCCCGTTTCGTCACCGGATTTTTGCCCGGCGACTACAACGACGTGGCTGGCGATTACATCGTCCGAGGCAGCGATGCCCACGCGTGGGTCGAAGCGTTTTTTCCCGGCTACGGCTGGATTACGTTCGATCCCACTCCGCCGGGAGATGCGCGGCCCGGAGGAATCTTCGCCAGACTCTCGCTTTATTGGGATTGGTTCCAATACAACTGGAACGAATGGATCGTAAGCTACGACTTCGGCCACCAGGAAGCGCTCGCGCTCGGAGTTCAACATGCTTCCCAGAACTGGGCGCAACAAATCAAAGCCTATTACACGCGAAAGCGCGACGCGACACTTGCGGCGCTCGCGGTGCTCGAGCGTCGCGCCGAAAAATCGCGGCTCCTGTTGCCGGGATCAGTCGGCGTGCTGGTTCTCATAATCTTGATCGCTCGCGGCGCCACGCTTGGAAATTTCGTTCGAACGCGTTGGAGCCTGCGTGCGCATCGCGGCGGGGACTTGCCGCCCGATCTCGCCACGGTCGAGTACCGCGAGATGCTGAAATTGCTCGAGCGCCGAGGCTGGAAGAAACTCCCTGCGCAAACACCGCTTGAATTCGCCGTCTCGATTCCTGACGCGCAGATCGCTGCGCGAGTCGCTCAACTTACCGAACTCTATCAATCGTCGCGATTCGGCGCGCATCCGGCCAGCGCGAGCCGGATGGAGTCACTTCTCGCCGGAATGAAACAGCTGCTGCGCGCGCGGCCACCCGCCTCAAGCGCATGAGTGTGCAAAAGGCTCAAGCCGCTGTGGGGCTGGTAAAGTTCGCTTCATGATGGGGTGGAGTTTGACTGCCGCCCGTGTCCCAACACGTCGGTATGCTAAAATCTCTAATTTGAGTCCTGCCAGGATTCGTTCAGACATGCCTAAAGTCGGATTCGTCAGCCTCGGATGCCCGAAGAACCTCGTCGATAGCGAGGTGATGATGGGCATTCTCGCCCGCGGCGGCTACGAAATCACGCCTCGTGCGGACGACGCCGATGTCTTGGTGGTGAACACCTGTTCTTTCATCGCGCCCGCGCAGCAGGAATCCGTTCAGTCCATCCTCGAAATGGCCGAGCACAAGAAATTTGGCCGCGTTCAAAAATTGATCGTCGCGGGATGCCTCGTCGAACGTTTTCGCGATCAAATTCTCGAGCAGATTCCGGAAGTGGATGCGGTCGTCGGGACGGGCGAAATCGAGCGGATTCTCGAAGCGTGCGAAGGCAGCTTGAGGGTGCTTCCGTCCGAGCCGCCGGTGTTTCTTTATCACGATCTCATGCCGCGAATCCTCGCAACGCCTCGGCACACGGCCTACATCAAGATCAATGAAGGCTGCGATCATCCGTGCACGTTTTGCATCATCCCGCAATTGCGCGGGCGGTTTCGCAGCCGTCGTTTCGAATCCGTTGTCCGGGAAGCGGAAAATCTGGCAGCCGCCGGGGTTCGCGAAATTTCACTGATCGGGCAAGACACCACGTTTTATGGAGAAGATCTCGGTCTGCGCGACGGTTTACCGCTGCTGCTCGAGCGCCTGGCCCAGATTGACGGCCTGCACTGGATTCGCTTTCTCTACTGCTATCCGAACCGAATCACGCCGCGACTTCTCGATACGATTGCCGCGCATCCGCGCCTCGCGAAATATATGGACATCCCGCTGCAACATGCGAGCAAAGGCGTCCTGCAGCGCATGCAACGCGGTTCGCACGGCGGGGCGTTTTTGAAGCAGCTTGAGCGAATTCGCCGCGCGGTTCCGGATGTCTCGCTGCGCACTTCATTCATTGTCGGCTTCCCTGGCGAGACGCAGCAGGATTTTCGAATCCTCAGCGATTTTGTCCGCGATGCCGAATTCGACTGGATGGGCGTGTTCAATTACTCCGATGAAGACGCCGCGGGGAGCTTTCATCTCGACGGAAAAGTTGAGCCGGAGACTATCGCGGAGCGTCGCGACGCGTTGATGCAAATCCAGAGGAAACTTTCACAGCGCAAGCTGCGCGCGATGGTCGGAAAACGCGTGAAGGCCATGCTCGAGGGTCCATCGAAGGAAATGGAGCTGATCTGGGAAGCACGCACCGAAGGGATGGCGCCGGAGATTGACGGAAAGATTTTCGTCACGGAGATTACGGGCGTTGAAGATGCCGCGGCGCTGCCGCCGGCCGGCACGCTCGCGACCATGGAAATCACCGAAGCGCAGGATTACGATCTCGTCGGCCGCGTGATTGACTTCGAACGCGCACCGGCGGTGCGGCCGCAAGCGGCGATGCCGATGCGTTCGGGCCTTGTGTCCATAGCCCCGTTGTCGTCGTAGCGATTTGCAAGCCACCGAACATGAAGCGCAATTGCCCGATTTGCAAGAAGCCCACCGATTCCGAAACCGACGCCGAGTTTCCGTTTTGCAGCGAGCGATGCCGCACTCTCGATCTCGGCAACTGGGCGAGCGAGAAGTACGTCATCTCGGAGCCAGTGATCGACGAAGACGCGCCGGAAGATCGCTCGCCGGCGAATCCCGATGACCAACGCAACTGACTTGAGCGGGCCTTCGCCCAGGCGCAAACCGGTTCTCTCCTATGCGATCGCGACGGCGCTCGGGCTCGGCTATCTCAAGCCCGGGCCAGGCACCTGGGGCTCGCTCGCTGGAATCCTTATCGCGACCATTCCTCTCTGGGGAGTTCGCATTTTCAAGAACGTGAGCGGCGGTGTCAGCGTTTTCACGATTCCGTTGGACGATCAGGCGTTAGACCCATTCGTGTTTATTCAGATTCTGATGGCCATCGCGATCGCCGCGCTGGGTGTGTCGGCGGCGGGACGCGTCGCCGCGTTTAGCGGAAGTCACGATCCGCAGTCGGTCGTGATTGACGAAGTCTCCGGGCAACAGTTAACGCTACTGCTGGGCGGGTTTGGACCCCATCGCGGCGCCAACGCGATTCAGGGCATACTGTGGG
>DASPVY010000115.1:0-3680 GCA_035622115.1 Candidatus Acidiferrales bacterium | reverse complement strand
TCGGTCTTCAAGGACACGAAAATCAGCGAGCGCGTGAATCTCCAGTTGCGGCTCGAAACTTTCAATTTGTTCAACCACCCGAATTTTGCGAACGCGTTCCTGCCGGACTTCTTTGCGAACGCGGCGCCCGGCGGAATCAATCCGGCCACGGGCCTGAGCATCGGCAATTATGCTTTGGGCGCGACCGGCGACGTGGGAATCGGCAATCCATTCCTCGGCAGCGGCGGCCCGCGCGGGATGCAGATCGGCGCGAAGGTATCGTTCTAGGCCGGGCGATCGGATAGATCTCGGACGGCGGTCTGCGGCGCAATGGTTCGACCGCCGTTCTCTCTATGCGACATTCCGGCCCGCCTCCGATCGCCCCTGCCGCGGGCGGCGCGCCCCTCGCCAAACTCTATATCCCCCTGTAACATTCGGCCCCGCTAGCGCGTAGAAACCTATGGAGCGACGGAAATCAAGCGAAGGCATGGGTTCAACGGACTTAGCGGCCGCGCTGTCCAGGGTCCGCGAGGGAGACCCGGACGCTTGGGGCAACCTCTACCGGGAATACGCCCCGGCGATCTTCCGGTTCTGCCGGCGGGCGCTGCCATCGCGTGAGGACGCCGAGGACGCAACGACTGAGATATTCATGAAAGTGCGGCAAAAGATTGGCCAGTTCGACGCCTCGAGGCCGTTTACGGCCTGGCTTTACAAAGTGGCTGCGAATCATTGCTGGGACCTGCTCCGGCGGCGGCGCATCCGTCAGGATTTGGAAGTTGGCGAGGTGGAGAACCTTCCGCTCGAGCATCCCGACCCCGGCCAGCTTCAGCGGCTGCTCGAAGAACACAGCGGCCAGCAAGTCCGCACGGCGCTGGATAAGCTGCCGCCGCGCGCGCGGATGGCCTTGGTGATGCGGTATTACTCCGAAATGACCTACGAAGAAATCGCCGATTCGCTCGGTGTTCGCCGCGCGTTCGTCGGCGTACTTCTATTGCGCGCACGCCACCAGCTTCGCGAAGCTCTGGCGGGGCACCGCGAGATGGCGCGTGGCGCGGCGCAAAACGGATGATGACTATGGCTGAACACTTCGATGAAATGACGTGTTTGCTCTACCTCGAGGGCCAGCTCGAAAAAGAGAAGGCGCAGGAACTTTCCGCGCACTCGAGCAACTGCCCCGAATGCCGAAAACTTCTTCGAGCGCTGGAAAACGAAGCACGCTGGCTTCGTGAATCGCTCGATAGCGGGGACGACAGTGTTCCAGCGCACCTGCTGGAGCCGCCGCGGCGCGCGCCGATGCCGTGGGGCTGGCTGATGACGCTGGGCTTCGGCGCGGCGGGACTCTACGGCCTCTGGAGCGGATTCGTCGAGCCGTGGCAGAAACAATTCACGCAGGCGGGAATCACGCAAGGAAATTTCATGGCCATGATTTTCTTTTCTGGCGCGTTCTGGAAAGGATGGGGCGAAATGCGAAACCTGGTCGAAGTGCTGGCGCTGGTGAGTGTGATGGCGGTCGTGGTGTACCTTCTGCGGCATTCGTGGCGGCGCTGGGCCGCGTTCGGTCTGGTGATGGGTGCGCTGGGGCTATCGCTGGCGATGCCGCCTGCGGCTGCCGCCGGTGAAGCGCATCACGGCGATCCGAACTACACGCTTCCTGCCGGTCGAACGATCGACACGGACCTTTTTGTCGCCGGGCAAACGGTGCGAATCGATGGCGAGGTCAACGGAGATGTCTATTGCTGGGCGCAGACGCTGACGATTGACGGCCATGTGACTGGCGACGTTATCGGCTTCGGACAGGAAATCACGGTCAATGGCCGCGTCGATGGCAACGTGCGCGATTGGAGCCAGGTTCTTTCGGTCAACGGGACGGTCGGAAAGAATGTTTCAGCGTTCAATCAGAGGCTCGAGGTTGGTCCGAAGGGCCAAGTGATGGGCAGCGTCACGTCGGCGGCCGGAGACGTTGAGATCGAAGGACCAGTCGGCCGGGATATTTTCACTCGGGCGGGGGCTCTGGACCTGAACAGTACGGTTGGTGGAAACATCAATGTGCGGAGCCGCGACATCACCGTCGGGTCAGCCGCGAATTTGAAAGGGCAACTGGTCTATTACGGCGATCATGCGCCGCAGATTGATCCGGCGGCTAAAGTCGCTGGTCCGGTTCGGGCAGAGTTCGAAGAGCGCATTCCGGCGTACAAAAAAGGGCGAACCTACGTTCATCAAATTCTGCGCTGGGGGATGGCAGTCGTATTCGGGTTGGTGCTGCTGGTGATTTTCCCGGAATTTTTCGGGAGCGTTGTACGCACCGCCGATCGAGTGTGGCAATCGTGCGGCATCGGCTTGCTCGTTCTGCCGGGCACCATTCTCGCCGTGGTGATTGCGTGCTTGACGTTCGTGGGACTCGCAGTCGGTATTACCACTCTGTTGCTCTACTTCATCGCGCTCTATAGCTCGAAGGTGTTTCTGGGCGCGTGGCTTGGCGAGAGGATTCTGGGTGAAGGAGCGACCACGGGAGCGATGGCTGGGCGTTTGGCGCTGGGACTTTTCCTGATTGACCTGGTTCACCTGATTCCGGTGGCCGGAGGACTTGTTGGCTTCATTGTCGTGGTGTGGGGACTGGGCGCGATTTCGATCACAGTGTACAAGCGGCTGCGGCCTGCAGTCGCCACGCTGGCTCAGCAAGCGGGCTAACGGCGATGAGTGGTTGAGTGCCCTCGGGCAAGCGCGGGGCCGATGTCTGGCGCGCCCTGAACGATCGAGGGCACGTCGGTCGGCGAGGTGACCTGGTTGGTTGTGTTGCTGAAGATGAGACCCTTCAACGTAAGCGGGGTGCCGGAAGAAATTTCGTTGGTAGTGAAATTCACAAAATCGGTCTGCGTCTCCGCCTCCACGAAGAGATTGTCGGTCGGAGTCGGCGTGATGCTCGTGAACAGAGTCGGAAGATCGTCAACAGTAAATTCTTCCGTTCCCACGTTCGCCAGCCCGACCTGCGCTGTCCATTGAGACTGACGCAAGATCAGCTCGTCCGTTGAAATCGCAATGGTGCTCGGTTGATTGGTCACGGGCGTCACATTTATCGTGTTCCCCAGCACCAGCACTTCCTGCCCAATGACCAGGTCAGACGTGCTGCCAAACGTAAATCCTGACGGAACCGTCAAAATGTCGGCGTCGACCAGATAATTCGTCGTGTTCTGAAGCGTGACGGTCGCGGCGTTGTCAATCTCGATTCCATTCGTCGCCGGGACCTGGCCGTGGATCACCAGCCCGAAGGCCGGCGGAGTCGCCGTGGTATTCAGCGAGACAACCGTTCCCTCCAGCATCGGCAAGCCGGAATTATCCTCGAAGACTATGCCCGCGGCCTGAATGCCGCCGCCACCAACTATATTGGCATCCACCGAGATGATCTGTCCGGATGCGAGGCACGCGAAATTGTTTCCCGGGCACAACGTCGAAGGATACCCATACAGCGTGCTCGAATTTGTCGTAACGGTGAGGCTTTGGCCTGCCATGGTGGTCATCGTGAACTGATTCGTGCCGACTGCGGCGACTTGACCGGCAACGGTGTTCAGCGTCAGAAACGCGACGTCGCTCGAGACGCTCGGTTGCTCGACGGTCAATCCCGAATCCAAGTTGAACGACAAGTCCGACTGAAGCGAATCGTTCACGCTGAGCTCCAACTCGAGGGCGCTTGGAGCACCCGCCGT
>DASPVY010000114.1:0-5187 GCA_035622115.1 Candidatus Acidiferrales bacterium | reverse complement strand
TTGCTGGTCGGCTTGTACCTGGGCTTGAAGACCCTGCTGTTCGGAAGCTGCGCCGGTCTTCGCCAGCCGGGTGTAAGCGTCGCGGTTGAATTCCGCCAGCCGCAACGCCGCTTGCTGTTGGGCGAGATCCGCCTCCGCCGCTGTCAACTCGCCCTGCGCCTGCCGAACACGGCCATCGGCGTCGGTGGTCGATTGGCCGGCTTCCATGTTGTTTTGACGCAACTGCTGATCGAGGACCGTGATTTGATCGCGAGCGGCCTGCGATTTCGCCTGCGCCTCAGCAAGGCCGGCCTTGGCTTGATCCTCCCGGGCGCGCACCTGGGCATCGTCCAATCGCGCGATCACCTGGCCAGCCGTTACGGTGTCGCCTTCTCGCACGGTGACTTCGAGAATTTTCCCGCTCGCTTTTGGCGCCACCGCCGAATCGTCGCCTTCAATGCGACCGCTGAGCGCCACGATGCTGGGCGGCAGACGGTGGGCCGCGAAAAATACTTCCCACACAACGGCCGCGGCGACCACCAGCGCGACGATGATCAAGATCCGCGGGACGCGCGAACTCGCCGGTCTCGTTTCCGCTGGTGCGGCTGACGAGCGCGGGGCTGGCATCGGCCGCTCGGGATTTGACTGCGCTTGGGGTGTCGCGTTGATTTTTAACTCATCCATGGCGCTGTCCGTGCCCCACTTTCCTCAAATAGGCCAACGAGAATTCCCCAATGTGGTCGGCGATACGATCAACTTGATCCGGCGTCAGCTTTAGCTCCGGCTGCAACCGCGCGAGCACCGGGCGGGAAACTGTGTAAAAGAGAACTTGTCCGACGATGCTGTTCACGCAGAGCCAAGTGGTCTCGTGGTCGGGCGGGAGGCCGATAATTTCCCCGGCCGCCTTTCGCATTCGGTCATAAACGGGCCTCATGCCCTCGTCGATTACGCGCGCCATTGCCGGAGTGGGCTCCGAAAATTCGTGCATCACCAGACGGAAGTGCCAGTCCGGCCGCGCTTCTCGGCAGAAGCTCCGGAGCCGCGCCCGGATCACGCCGCGAATGGTGTCTTCCGGAGAGAGGCTGGGATCGAGAGCGGCCTGCATCTCCGACGTCTTCGCGGCGCGGACGTGCCGCAGCACCTCGGTGTAAAGCCCCATTTTGTTACCGAAGGTATAGTTCACCGCTGCGACGTTGACGCCCGCGCGACGGCAGATTTCTCGAATGGTGGCAGCGCGATATCCGCGGGCGGCAAAGACGGGACCGGCGGCCTCGATGAGTTTGTCGCGCGTCAAATCGCGAGCGTTGCGACTCGCGCGGCGTCGGTTTGGGAGCAGCGGCTTGGCTACGGCGCGATGGGCCATATTAAACACACGTTTAAAACAGATGTTTGATTTTGTCAAGGACAAATGCCGACAGCGATCCGCATCCGGCAACGTGCCGAAGCGGTACGTCCGGCAGGTTACAGGGGATTTGGCAAATGCGACGGCGGCTGCCTGGCAAACACACAGCCGAGCTGCTCTGAACTAGCAGATTGCGGATGCCTACCGACGGCGGTTCGAAGCGGTCGCTCGGGATGAATCGCCCTAAACGTCTACGAATTCCGCACTCCCATTCGAGGCTGCTGTACGGTTGTCAATATGTGTGAATCCACCGGGGTGGCGGTTTCACCTGCCCCTCACTTTATTCCGAGTCGAGAGGTTCGCGAGGATGTTCAGGCTTGCCGCGACGTCACGGCCAATCCTGCTAAGTGATCGGGTTCCTTGTTTGTTTAGTGGAACGCGAGAGTCCCATCGGACCAGTAGGGCACCTCGACTGGCACAGTCCGCAGCGGCGGCAGCTCTTTGTTCAGCGGACTATCCGGTTTGTCGGGGTCCGGGAACCACATAGACGTCGAACCCAGGGGCGCGTTTGGATCGTCTTCGCCCAATTCACCGGCCTTTATCGGCAGGAAAAACATCACGTGGCATAAATTGTGTGATTGGCCCAAATGGGTAAGGTAGGCATCCTTGGACATCATATAGCTCATGGCCCCAGGCTCCGCCGGCGGAATCTCTTTCTTCGCATACGCTTCTTGAATGCCCGCGATACGCTCTTTCACCGAAACTACTCCAGCCAGCGTCATTTCCGTCATCTTCTGATAAATCGGCAGGATCGACCGCACAGCCGCGGGGTTGAGGCAAATCGACCCTCTCATTTTCGGATTCCAAATATCATAAAAGTCGATGCTGGCCGTCCATGCCGGCCCCGCCATGCATACAAAGCCGTTCGTCCCTGTGACTGCTGTTTCCCAGCCTTTGGGCGTCAGCACCAAAATAGTCGAATCCTTTGAAATGCCCAACGGAGCGGCGCTTCGCGCCAGTTCGATTGCCGCATCCCGGTCCATTAGATACTGCGCAAGCGGCAACATCTTTGGATAAGGCCTCTCTGCATCCTGCGCCTGCGTCCTCGCAGTCAAGCTCAGCAAGCTCACGAGCGCAAGCGCCCCCATTGCAACTTTGGCTGCAATCTTTTCGATCTTTGCAAATCGCATCGCGCTCCTTTTCGTTTCCTGGGTGCCGAAGATGTGCCCGCAACCGCCCAAGGCTCCGCGCGTGACGTACTCTTGCAACCGAAGGTCCAAAACTTAAACCCTTCATTTCCAGTGGATTAGGGCGGCGTTGATCTGCCGGAAATATGAGTTTCTGGATGTTTCAGGCCTTCGTTGCTCGTCAGCGGATACTCCTGCTACTTCTGCGATACGATGTTGTCCTTCGGATCTTAAGCTGTCGGTGACTCAAACTCCCGTCGGAATTCCTTCAGTTTCGCCACATCGCTCGCTCCGAATGACTTCACTAGTTTTTGCACCGGCTTTGCTTCTGCGTTTCCGGGTGAGAGAATCATCGACATGCCGCGCAGTGCCAAGGCCCGGACGCCGGCCACTTTCCGGCGCCTCGTTCTCGCCGCCGCGCTGCTTTGCGCCTCAGCGTTGCACTCGCAGCAAGCGCCTGCGAATTCCGCTCCACCCGTGCTTCGTGCCAGCAGCAAACTCGTCCTCGTCGACGTCATCGTCTACGACAAGCATGGCAATCACGCCACCGACCTGACCGCCGCGGACTTCACTCTTCACGATCACGGCAAGCAGCAAAACATCACCGTTTTCTCCGACGAGCACGCCGGCGAATCCCCCGCCCAGAAAGCAGCGCTGCCTCCACCACCGCCGCTGCCGCTGCAAGTTTTCACCAACCGTCCCGAATACGTCCGCTCAAATGGCCCGCCGACGATTCTGCTTCTGGATGCGCTAAACACCGCGGCCGGCGACCAAGCTTCCGCGCGCTCTTTCCTGCTGCAATACCTGCGCGCGCAAGCGAAGAACAGCCAGGGCATTGCAATTCTCGAGCTCAGCGAGTCGCTCGGACTCTTGCAGGATTTCACCACCGACCCGGCGCTGCTCGTCGCTGCGCTCGAGAAATACAAACCGGGAATTTCGGCCGAGCTTTCCGGCTCTGCAACCATCACGCTCACGCCGATTCAGGCTTCGGTTCTCCCGCAACTGCTGCGCAATCTCGATCGCATGAACCAATCGATGGCTGCAGAAGGCATCGACCACCGTGTCGCCACCACGCTCGCCGCGTTGCGCTCGATCGCGCGTGCGCTCGATGGCATTCCGGGGCGCAAGAATCTAATTTGGGTTTCTTCGGTGTTCCCGATCAGCCTGATGCCCGGCCCGGATTATCCCGACGCGCAGCGAGACTACGGCGACGATCTGCGCCGGACTGCGGCAATGCTGGGTTCCGCGCGTGTGGCCGTCTACACCGTTGACGCGCGTGGCATTAGCATCGGCGATGTGCCCGGGCCGATGCGGTCTTCAGGGCCGCTGGCCGATACCGTGCAAGATCCTTCCGACACGCGATCGCCCGACGAAAAGCTGGCGAATTCCCAGAACGCCACGCTCGATTCTCATCAGACTATGGGCACACTCGCGGAAGATACCGGCGGGATGGCGATCTACAATAGTAATGACATCAACAAAGCTGTGGCCCTCAGCGCCAACGACGGCGGGCAATACTACACGCTCGGCTACTATCCGGACCCCGGCAATTGGGACGGCAAATTTCACCGGATCAAATTGAAACTCGAGCGCAAGGGGCTCACCGCGCGTTATCGCAGCGGCTACTTTGCCGTGGATGCTACGCAGCCGCCGCCTTCGGAATCGCCGCAGCAGCGCGATCGCCGCGCGTTCGAGGAAGTGCGCGCCGCGCTGAATGATCCCCTGCCCGCGACACAGGTTACATTCCGGGTACACGTCCCGGATCCCGAGGCAGCCGTGAGTGCGCAGGTGCAAATTCAGTTTTTAGTGGACGTGCGGACTTTGTCCTTCGACACCGCGCCAAATGGCGAGCGTCTCTGCAGTCTGGATTTCATGGCCGCAGCGGTGACCGCGGAAGGCAAGCCCGCTGCCGCCGACGGCAAGTCCGTCGATGCGCATCTGAAGCCGGATCAATTCGCGCGGTACAGCCAGGATGGCTTGCCATTCGCGATGCAGTTGACGCTGGTGCCGGGCAGCTACTCGCTGCAGATCGTCGTGCGCGACAATCGCACCGGCCTCCTCGGCACGCTCAATGTCCCGCTGATCGTTCCGGCCGCGCCCACGCCGTCCGCAAAACCACAGTAGAGCTCGCTGGCCGGGCACGTGTCCCGCGCCATGATGGAGCGGTATTCGCGCATCCGGGTCGAGGCCAAGCGGAGGGCCGTGGACACTCTCACCGGGACGGATTTTGAGCCGCGTGTGGCACAAAATCGGGCACAGTTTATGGTTTCAGAAAAATCGAAAGAGGGTAAATCGTTGAAAACAAGTGGTGAGCCGCCCAGGACTCGAACCTGGAACCCGTTGATTAAGAGTCAACTGCTCTACCATTGAGCTAGCGGCCCAGCCAAATTGCTGACTCAGGCTTCCTTATCTCAAACATCCTACAATCACTTATCTCCTGCCGCAAGTGAGTCCCCAAAGCCCTCAGTGAGTCCAGAACGCATTTTCGTTGCCAATTTCTCGGCAATTTCCCTCTGAAACTCGGGGCTGTAATGCGAATAGATGCTCGTGATCTTCAGGTTCGAATGCCCGACACTCCGCTTTACGATGTCGTCAGGCACTCCCGCCATGCGCATCTGACTGACATGCCCGTGTCGGAACGCGTGCATTCCGCCCCGGGGGATGTTCAATGCGTTGCAG
>DASPVY010000113.1:0-10801 GCA_035622115.1 Candidatus Acidiferrales bacterium | reverse complement strand
TGATCACAGCTTCGACGGAAACATCCGGCGCTTCCGTCAGCGCGCGCAAAGACGGGACTGCGAATTCCGGCGTGCCGCAGAAAATAGTGCGCAGCGCCACAGCCGCGTCACCACTCTCCGTTTTTCTTGAGTTTTCGGATTTTCCGCTTGATGAGGTCCCGCTTCAACATGCTGAGATGCTGAATAAAAAGCGTGCCGGCCAGATGATCGATTTCGTGGAAAAACGCGCGCGCGAGCAATCCTTCTCCGCGCATCTCAAATTCTTTTCCGCTGGCATCCTGCGCGCGGATCGTGACGTACTGCGGGCGCAACACATACCCGCGAAAACCAGGTAGCGAGAGACAGCCCTCTTCTTCCCGCTGCTCCCCCTCCGTATGCAGGATCTCCGGATTCGCGCAAATAATTTTCGCTTCAGGATTCTTTCCATTCGATACGTCCACCACGGCCAACCGCAGGCTCACTCCGATTTGTGGCGCGGCCAGTCCCACTCCCTGCGCGGCGTACATGGATTCGAACATGTCAGCGATAAGCGCCTGCAACGATTCGTCGAATTTCTCAACGTTCGGCGTCGGCCGCTCCAGCACTAGGTCGCCATATTTCACAATCGGATGAATCATCTTGTGGGCATCCGTCGAACCAAAATTTTCACCGGCCGCTAGAAAGCGTCGAGTTGCTTCTGATATCCCTCGTAGTTCCTGCGCGTCTCGTCGATCGAGTCGCCCCCAAATTTGTCCAAAAACGCGGCAGCCAGCACCGTCGCCACCATCGCTTCGCCAGCCACTCCCGCCGCTGGTACGACGCACACGTCCGACCTCTCGTACGCCGCCTTCACCGGCTCTTTGGTCACCAGGTCCGCGCTCAGAAGCGGCCGGCGCAGCGTGGAAATGGGCTTCAAGTATCCGCGTACCACCACATCTTCTCCGTTGGTGATGCCGCCTTCGAGCCCGCCCGCGCGATTCGCGCTGCGATGAAAACGCTTCCGGCCCGCGTCGTAGGCAATTTCATCCTGCACTTCGGAGCCGGGCGCTCCGGCCGCGTGGACGCCCGCGCCAATCTCCGCAGCCTTCACCGCCTGAATCGACATCACCGCTTGCGCCAGCCTGCCATCGAGCTTCTCGTCCCATTGCGCGTGCGAGCCCAGCCCCGGCGGCACTCCGTGCGCGACCACTTCGAAGACTCCACCCACTGAATCTCCCGCTCGCAGCGCGTGGTCGACTTCCGCTTTCATCCCCACTTCGGTTTCGCTGTCCACGCATCGCAGCGGCGATTCGAGATTTGCGCAAACGGCCTTGATATCGTCCCATGATGCCGCGCGCTCGAGCCGCACGCGTCCTACACCGATCGTGTGGCTCAGAATTTCGATTCGAAATTCGCGCAGCAGCAATTTAGCAAACGCGCCTGCAGCTACGCGTGCCGCCGTTTCTCTTGCCGACGCGCGCTCCAGAATATATCGCGCATCGTGAAAATTGAATTTCAGCGCGCCTGCCAGGTCGGCGTGTCCGGGACGCGGCGCCGTCAGCGATTTCTTTTCGTCGTCCGCTCCCTCAGCATCTTCGACGGGCAGCGCCTTTTCCCAGTTTTGCCAGTCGCGATTCTCAATTCGAATCGCGATCGGCGCGCCAATCGTCTTTCCGTGACGCACGCCTGCGAGAACGTCCGCGCGATCCTTCTCGATCCGCTGCCTGCCGCCCCGGCCAAATCCGAGCTGCCGCCGATGCAGTTCCCGATTCACAAATTCCAGGTCCGCCGGAACTCCCGCCGGAAGGCCGGAAATCCATGCAATCAGCGCTTGGCCGTGGGATTCTCCCGCAGTGAAGAATCGCAGCATTGTTTGCTCGCGCCGCGCTCGGCAGCGCAAACCGTGCATTCTACCGGACGCTCACGCGGAGCGGAAGAGGCGCGGCGCAGACTCTGCCAATTCGGACGAAGCAGGGCGAGAATCAATCGCAAGCGCGCTCATGTCGATTGCTATACCCAAGTGCGCAGTCCGATCACGCCCCAGTACGCCAAATACGCCGTCGCAATGAGCAGCGCGACCGTCACTATGAGCGAAAATCGGCGCACTCCGGGACGAACCGAATTTCGCGGCGCCCACCACCAAGACCACGCACTCTCTACCGCCGCCAAGGCGAACAGGATTGTCGTCGCACACAGCCCCGCCGACCAAATCGTCAGGTTTCCCAGCCGCGTAATCAGATCCGCGCTCGACAAGATGAAAATCACCACAAACGCCACCAGGCTCAGCACCGCTACGACCGGCCAGATTCGCATTCCCCGTTCTGCCGGGCGCCGTCGTTTCGTGCTGATTCCACCAAGAATCCAAAACGGCGCGTAAACCAAAATCGCTACGATCGATAGCAGGACATAGAACGTCAAAACGATCTCCAGAATTGCGAGCCACGCCGGAATTTGCTTTATCGTGGACAACGCGTCCGTTTGAATGAATCGTCCCTCATCATTCGCCTTGAGCAATTCAAGCGTCGCCACCGGTTCGGCCGCTTCCTTCGCCGGTTGATGCCGGAATTGCTCGTTCGCAACCGGAACATACACATCGTTCCAGTCTCCCAAATCTCGCATCAGCAGCTGGCCGTTTTTAAATCGAATCAGCGTGATGCCTGCCAGTTGGTCGATAAAGTGCGCGAACTCGTTTCGTTCCGAATCCGGCTCGTACCAGCCGCTGTACTCGCCGGCATCCGCTGGCAGCGACGCCGCAGCGGGCACCGGCGGTTTTTTCAAGTCGCGCGTGATATACGCGCAAATTGCTTTTCGAATCTTGCCAAACGCGTCTACGCTGCTGCTGTTGATGCTGAAGAAATATCCGACGCCGTTATCGGGCGAGTAGGCCAGCTCCGTCAGCCCGCCGGCAACTCCTCCGTTGTGCCCGTGGTACACAAATCCTTCGTGAATGCTCCAGTAATTACTCAGCCCGTAGCCGTAGTTCAACCCTTGTTGCGCGGCCCATGTGCTTTTCGGGCTTTCCATCCGATCGATGTCGGCTTCGCGAACAACCTGAGTTCCGTTCACGCTGCCGCGGTTGAGATAAAACTGCACGTACGCCGCCATGTCGGTTGCCGACGCGTTAGTCGCTCCCGCGGGCCTGTAGATGATGTTCCAGTAAGGGTAGGGCGTTTTGCCGTCGCCGTGGTAGAGCGTCGTCGCTGTTCCTGCCGCAGGCTTGTAATATGTCGCAGTTTTCATCCCGATCGGTCCAAACAGATTTTGCTGAACGAAATCCTCGAATCGCTGCCCCGTGATTTTTTCGACGATGTACGCTGCGACCGCCGGACCGGAATTGCAATACGCTCCGCGTGTATTGGGAGGCCAGCGCGAGATGCGCGAATGATGATCGTAATCGAGCGCCTCGCGCAGGCTCATGTCCGGCGCGTCCTTGGCATATTCACGGAAGTGCATGTCGTCCCAGCCCGTGGTGTGTTCGAGCAAGTTCACCACGCGAATGGGATCGTTGCTTTCCCAGCGATTTTCGAACCACACTTCGGGCGCCAGTTTGTGAACTGAATCGTCCAACGACAGCTTTCCTTGGTCTTGCAGCAGCAAAATTGAGAACGAAGCAAACGCCTTCGAAGTCGATCCAATTCGAAAAAGTGTTTCGGGCGTTGCCGGGCGGTTCGTGGCCACGTCCATCAGTCCCAGTCCGGCTACCCACTCCGGCCCGTCACGATGCACGATGGCGACGGCCATTCCTGGCGTATGAGCGTCCTTCAGTATTTTTTCGAGTTGCTGCTGCAGTTCCGCGATCGATTGCGCGGGTTTCTGCGGCTCCTTGTCGTCGGCGCCTAATCCGAACGGCGCGAACATCAAGAAAATTACGACCGGAATGAGCTTTTTCATGGCTCCGTTTTCCCTTCCCAAACGCCCCAGGGGTGCCCTCGCACCCGTCAATTTTCATACCTACATAGTTGAAATCCGTGCAATCGTCCAATCTTGTTTTCAGTCTGAGAGGTCGTCGAGACTTCTTGACGCTTCGCGCCGTGGACGCTACGCTCTTGGCGAACCCGGCATTGCGCAGATGACATCGAATGTTTGACGCGAGCGAGCCTCAGAGCTTGACCAGCTTTGTGTCGGAACGTCTCAAGCGCCAGGTGCTGGCGTTTCAGGATTACACGCTTCTCACCGTTCGCGGAATCGCAAATATCTTCAGTCCCCCGTGGTACTTGGCTGACCTGACCAGTCAAATGGACGTCATCGGCGTCGGCTCGCTGCCGATTGTCCTCACTGCCGGTTTTTTCATCGGCGTCGTTCTCTTGCTTCAGACCGCCGCGCAATTTCAGCGGTTTGGTGAGACCGCGCTGACCGGGGACATCGTTTCCCTTGCGCTGGTTCGCGAACTTGGGCCTACGATCACCGCGCTTCTGGTCGCCGGCCGCAACGCTTCGGGAATTGCCTCCGAACTCGGCTCGATGGTGGTCACCGAGCAGGTGGATGCGATGCGCGCGCTGGGCACAGATCCGATGCGCAAACTCGTCACGCCGCGCATCGTTGCTACCATCCTGATGCTCCCGATCCTGACAGCCTTTGCGGATCTGGTCGGCCTCATTGGCGGCTTTCTCGTATCTGCGTTGCAACTCCGCCTCGCACCCGCTGAATTCTGGCATCGCGCCATTAACGTTCTGGCTTTCGGCGACCTGGTGCAAGGAGGAGTGAAGCCGCTCGTTTTCGGGTTGATCCTTGCTTCGGTGGGCTGCTATTTCGGCCTTTCCGTGCGTGGAGGCACACAGGGCGTCGGCCGGGCTACCACCACCGCCGTCGTGGTTTCGTCCGTAACTATAATTGTCGCGGACGCATTTCTCTCCAAAATTTTTCTCTACATGTTTTGAACTCAATCTCCTCTTCCGAACTGACGGCTGCGCGTTTCTTGGCAATCCGACTTATAATTCATGCCGTGCCAAGTTTTCCTTGCGACCCCCGTGCCGGTTCGTGCGGTCCGCGGAGGGCCCATGACTGACGCCGCGACCGCCGGGCCGCCTGTGGCCTTTCGCGAGGTAACGATTGGATTCGACGAGGGCGACGTTCTCCGCGGAATTTCCTTCGATGTCGCCCGCGGCGAAACGAAGGTTCTCCTCGGGGAGTCCGGTTCGGGCAAGACCTTGATTTTGAAGCTCGCCGACGGCTTGGTTCAGCCCGATTCAGGAACAATTCGTGTGATGAATCGGGAAATCACCGAGATGGACGAAACCCAGCTACTGGGCTTTCGACGCAGCATCGGATTCGTTTTTCAAGAAGGCGCGCTCTTTGACTCTCTGAGCGTTGCCGATAATGTCGCTTTCCAGCTTCAGGAGGAAAAAGTACCGGATGACGAAATTGAGGCGCGCGTGCGCGAAGCCTTGAGCTTCGTCGAAATGGAGCAGGCCATCGACAAATTTCCGCCCGAACTCTCAGGCGGAATGCGCCGGCGTGTTTCAATCGCGCGCGCTCTCGTCGATCGCCCGCCGATCGTCTTCTACGATTCGCCGACGGCGGGGCTCGATCCCGTGACATCCCAAACGATCATCACGCTTATCCTGCGGCTCCGCGACACTCTGGACGTAACTTCGATCCTAGCGACCCAGCGCCTTCAGGACGCTTTTGGTCTCGCGAATTACCGCTTCGATCCGGATTCGGGACGCGTCGAGCCGCTCTCGCGTAACCGCAACGCCTCTCACGCGGCTCTGACCAACATTCTCTTGCTTCGCAAAGGCGGAATTTATTTCGAAGATTCCCCCGAGAAGATGCGCGAATCGAAAGATCCGTATCTGCAACGGTTTCTTGCGTCGGCGGAATAAGTCCGCACGGCATCGCTGCACCAAGCTTGTTCGCTGAGGAGGAACGGTATGGCGCAACACAAGCAGCTTTCGTGGACGGAGCTGAAAGTCGGATTGTTCGTGCTGATCGGCTTGGTCATCATGGGCGCTGGCGTTTTTTACGTAACCGGCGGCGGTACGCTGGGGCCGAAGTATAACCTCACGGCCTACCTGCCGGAGGTCGAAGGCTTGAAGATCGGCGCTCCGGTCTCGGTCAGTGGTTTCGAAGTCGGCACCGTCGAGGCCATCCGCCTGAACACCAAACCGGTGGATCTGCTCCACAACATTCAGGTGGTGATGCGCATTGACAAGCGCTATCAGGACAGCATTCGAACGGATTCCGTTGCTAGCCTCGTCACGCAGGGTCTCCTCGGCGACCGTTACGTCACGATTACGCGTGGGATCTCCGGTGAGCCCTTGCAGAAGGGTGCCGTCGTCAAGACCACGGAAGAGAAGGCCATGCAGCAAATCGTCGAACGCGGCGTCGAGCTCGAGGAGAATCTCGGCACGCTCACCGACGAGGTGAACGGTGTGGTGAACGACCTCAAGACCGGCCACGGCACGCTCGGCAAGCTCCTAAAGGATCCTGAGCTGTACAATCACCTCAATTCCTCCGTGGCAAAGATGGACGCGATGATCTCGAGCGTTCAGTCTGGCCAGGGCACGCTAGGCAAGCTCGTCGCCTCAGACGAAATGTACACGAAGGTGGATACCACCCTCGGCCACGCCCAGGATATTCTCGGAGCGGTTCGCGAGCAGAAGGGAACACTCGGCAAACTCGTGTACGATCCTGCCGTTTATCAAAGTGCGCACGATTTTCTGGACAACGGCAACGCCGCGATCGCCGATGCTCGCGCCGGGAAGGGCACTCTCGGCAAACTGATCAACGACGATACGCTCTTCACGAATTTGCGCGATGCTTCGGCCAACGTTCGCGACGCCACGGCAAAGCTTAATTCCGACAAGGGGACGGCCGGAAAATTTTTCACCGACCCGGAGCTCTACGACAATTTGACGGGCGTAACCGGCGACATGCGCAAGCTGATCGGCGATTTTCGGACGAATCCCAAGAAATTCCTGCATGTGAAGCTCGCCGTTTTCTAGTGGCGGCCAGCCTTCGTCCAAACGTCGCCACTGCCGCGGAATTCTGCTGCGGCCAGCAAACGCCTTTCGAATTTGCCGCATCTGTGGACAATACTTGGGGGTAATCTGCCCCCGAACGAGCCTCGGGAGAAAATGGGAAATGATGATGAGGAAGACAGGCGCGAACGGTAGCGCCGCGAGATTCATCGTAGTGGGCGTTCTTGTTGGGGCGTCGCTCGCCGGATTGTCTTGGCGGCCCCAATTCGGGACCACCAAGGCCAAGCCGCACACGGTCGCTCCTGCTGCTATAGCTCGGTCAGCCGCTGCCGCGCACTCATCGATCTCCCTTGCGTCTGAATCCGCTCCCTCGAAAATGTCGCTGCTCGCTGCCTACGGCGATCTTCCGCTGCGCTTCGAGGCCAATCACGGCCAGACCGACCCTCGCGTGAATTTCATTTCTCGCGGTTCGACTTCTGCTCTATTTCTGACACCATCCAGCGCCGTCCTCACTCTCGACGTCGCTTCGTCCGTCTCGAAACCGTCGCAATACGGCCCCGCGAACTCGCCGCGCCCCGATCGCGTCGCGCTTCAACTCTCGCTTGCTGGTGCAAACGCTTCAGCGCCCGCCGACGGCCTCAACCCGCTTCCCGGTCCGAGCAATTATTTCGTCGGCAACGATCCGCACAATTGGCGCACCAATATTCCCACTTTCGCGAAAGTCCGCTACACCGGAATCTATCCCGGCGTGGATCTCGTGTATTACGGCAATCATCGGGCTCTCGAATATGATTTCATCGTCTCGCCCGCGGCCGATCCCCGTCGCATTCGCATTCATGTCACCGGCGCTCGCCGCGTTTCCATGTCGCGCGACGGCGCCGCGAATATCGAAACGAGCGCCGGCACTGTCTCTCTGGATCGCCCCCGGATTTATCAGCTCGATCGTGGCCAGCGCACGCTCATCGCTGGCGCCTATCTCATTGCTGCCAACTCTGACATTCAATTTCGTCTGGGCCCTTACGATCGCTCCCGCGCGCTCGTCATCGATCCCGTCCTCCAATATTCCACGTTTCTCGGCGGCACCACTTCCGATTCCGCTAACGCCATCGCCGTCAATTCTTCCGGCAACGCCTACATCACCGGTGAAACCAGCTCAACCGATTTTCCCGTCACGTCCGGCGCGCTCCAAACTTCTCTCCACGGAACCAAAAACGTCTTCATTTCCGAGCTCAACGCCGGCGGCACCGCGGTTATCTACTCCACCTATCTCGGCGGCCTCTCCGGCAACGGCGACTCCGGATCCGCCATTGCGATTGATTCTTCCGGCGACGCCTACGTCACCGGTGTCACGACTTCGGCGAGTTTCCCGGTCGTGAATCCAGTGCAAGCCGCGTTGAAAAGCGCCGCGGGCGATGCCTTTGTCTCCGAACTCAATCCCAGCGGTTCCGCGCTGCTCTATTCCACTTATCTCGGCGGCAGCGGCGCTGTCGGCGATTCCGGCGCGGGCATCGCTGTTGGCGCAAATGGATTGACCTACGTCACTGGCGTCACGACTTCCGCCGACTTTCCCGTGCTAAATCCGCTGAGCGGGCAGAGCGCGCTGAAAAATGCCGTCAGCGCCGCCTTCGTCACCGCCTTCAATCCCGGTGGCGCTGCGCTCGCTTATTCGACTTATCTTGGAGGCTCCGGCGCCCAAGGCGATACCGGTGCGGCAATCGCCGTTGATTCTTCCGGCAACGCCTACGTCACCGGCGCGACTTCGTCGAGCGATTTTCCAGTTACATCCACGGCCTATCAAACCGCTCTCAAGGGCACCGGCTTCAACGCCTTCATGTCCGAGATCAATTCCGCCGGCACGGCGTTCCTCTATTCCACATTTCTTGGCGGTTCCACTTCAAATGGTGGCCTGGCGTTCGGCATCGCACTCGATTCCAGCAACAACGTCTACTTGACCGGCCTCACCAACGCGCCAGATTTCCCGATCTTTCCATCGAATGCCGCGCAGACCACTCTGACGGGCACCGGCGGTCACGCTTTCGTTTCTGCCATCGCTCCCACCTCGAAGGGCGCCGCGAGTTTGCTCTACTCCACGTATCTCGGCGGCAGCAACAACGCTGCCGTGGCCGATGTAGGCCACGGCATCGCCGTCGATTCCAATGGCAACGCGAACGTCACGGGCCTCGCCACTTCCACTGATTTCCCCGTCACTCCGGGCGCGTTTCAATCCACTCTCCTGAGCGCTGCGGGCAATGCGTTCGTCACTCGCGTCAATTTCGGCGGCACGGTTTTTCTCTACTCCACGTATCTCGGCGGAAGCGGTCCCAATGGTGACTCCGGCTTGGGTGTAGCCGTTGACCCCACTGGCGTTGCCTACGTCGCCGGCCGCACGTCGTCCGTCAATTTCCCCACCACCACCGGCGTGCTTCTGCCGCACTTCCTGGCCGCCAGCGGCCAGACCAACGGCTTTGTCACGAAGATCGCTGCCAACCAGGTTGTCTCGATCGTCCCGTCGTCTATCGATTTTGGAAACGTGCTGCTTAATAAGTCCGGCCCGGCGCAGCTCGTCATCGTCACGAATAATTCCACCGCTCCGCTTCCGCTCTCTCCGGCGCCGGCGCTCACGGGCGTCAACGCTTCGCAATTCGTGATTTCTTCCGCCTGCGGCACCACCGGCGCGGAAATAACGCTGCAGCCTGGCCAGTCCTGCAATGTGACCGTCAATTTCACGCCTGTGGCCTTCGGCCCAGCGAGCGCATCTCTCGTGTTCTCTGATCCCGATCCAGGCAGTCCGCAAATTGTTCCGCTTACGGGCACGGGCTATCAGGATTTCTCGATCGCCGCCACCACTCCGCCCGCGGTCAGCCCCGGTAATTCCGAAACCTTCACTGTCACTGTGACCCCGATCGACAATTCCACTCAAACCATCGGGCTCGCCTGCGAGGGCGTCCCCGCGGGCATCACCTGCACCTTCGCGCCGAACATGCTCCCGCTCGACGGCACAGACGCCGCAACTGCCATCGCGACCGTGTCCGAGGCCACCAGCATCACGAGCAGCAGCAGCGCGACGCCCGGCGGCCGCAGCCAGCTCGGCGGCAGCGCGCTGACGATTCTCTTTGCGTTCATCGCTATCGTCGCGCTCGCGATCTCGCGGCGTCGCGGGCTGCGCCTGGGATTTGGCGCTGCCGCCCTTGCGTGCTTATTGCTCTTCGGCTGCAGCAGCGGGCCGGTTACGCCGAATGGCACCTATACTCTGAACATTGTCGGCACCGCGACTCCCGGCGGCCAGACTCACAATGTGACCGTCACGCTCACCGTCACCGACTAGCCCGTCGCTCCTCCTTGTCCAATGCGTGCTCACGGGGCGGGGACTCTGAGCCCGGCGGTCTTCCCCCACGCGTCCGCTACGACGTCCTTCCCTCCATTCCCTCTTCCTCTAATCCCTTGTCCTTGTAGAATGCATCTCCGCTCCGTTTAGGGAGGTCAAACCCATGGCCAATCGTCTTCTTATGCTGTTCGCCGCGATCCTTGCCTCCGCGGTTGCCGTTTCCGCGCAATCGCCGCCCGAATCGAAATCCCCGGTCTCCCTGATCGCCATCAAGGCCGGCAAACTGATTGACGTCGATGCCGGCAGCATTCTTTCCAAGCAAATCATCCTGATCCGCGGTGACAAAATCTCTGCCGTAGGAGCCGGTCTCACGATTCCCCCCGACGCCCGCATCATTGACCTCTCCGACATGACCGTCCTTCCGGGCCTGATCGATTGCCACACGCATCTCGCCGACGGCTCCGAAGACGGCAACGGCGACCCACTCACCTATCTAAAAAAATCCGCCGCCCAAATCGCTTTTGAGTCCGTTCCCAACGCGCGCGCCATGCTCTATTCCGGTTTCACCACGGTCCGCGATGTCGGCGCTTATCGTGGC
>DASPVY010000112.1:0-2872 GCA_035622115.1 Candidatus Acidiferrales bacterium | reverse complement strand
GGTGCGCACATGGGCGATTTGAAGTAGAAGCTGAGCCACTCCTGAATGCCCTTCATGCCCGCGCGATGAGCGAGATCCAGGAAGAGAACCAGATCGAGAACGATCGGCGCGGCGAGAATTGAATCGCGGCAAAGAAAATCCACTTTGATCTGCATCGGATAGCCGAGCCAGCCAAAGATGTCAATGTTGTCCCAGCCCTCTTTATTATCGCCGCGTGGCGGATAGTAATTGATGCGGACTTTATGATGAATGCGGCCATAGAGCTCGGGATAAAGCTTGGGCTGAAGAATGTATTCGAGAACGCTGAGCTTCGATTCTTCTTTGGTTTTGAATGAGCCGGGATCGTCGAGCACTTCGCCGTCGCGATTTCCCAGGATGTTGGTAGAGAACCAGCCAGCTAGGCCAAGCATGCGGGCCTTGAAGCCGGGCGCGAGGATCGTTTTCATGAGCGTCTGGCCGGTTTTGAAATCCTTGCCAGCGATGGGGAGAGCGCGATCGCGGGAGAGCTGCATCATCGCAGGAATATCGACAGTGAGATTCGGTGCGCCGTTGGCGAAGGGAATGCCTTCCTGCATGGCGGCGTAGGCGTAGAGCATCGAGGGCGCGATGGCTGCGTGGTTTTCCTTCATGCCGCGCTCGAAGGATTTGACGCTTTTGTGGACGGCTTCGGGCTTGAGGAAGACTTCGGTCGAGCCGCACCAGACCATCACGACGCGGTCGGCGCCGGAATTTTTCTTAAACGCACGAATGTCTTCGCGGAGCTGCTCGGCGAGGTCGAACTTGGTTTTGGCGCGTTTGACATTGGTGCCTTTGAGATTTTTTACGTACTCGCGGTCGAACGCAGCCTTCATCGGGCGAATGCCCTTGAGGAATTTCTCGACTTTCGAGAGGTGCTCGTGCTCGAGGACACCGCCCTTGCGAGCCGCCTCGTAGGCATTGTCAGGGTAGACGTCCCAGCCGCCGAAGACGAGATCGCTGGGCCTGGCGAGCGAGACAAAGCCATCGATCTGGGGCGAGCGGCCTTCGGTGCGCTTGCCGAGGCGCACAGTGCCCATCTGCGTGAGCGAGCCGACCGGCGGGGCTGCGCCTTGGCGGATCAATTCAACTCCAGCCATGAATGTGGTGCTGACGGCGCCCATGCCGGGCGTCAGAACCCCAAGCTTACCCTTCGCGGGCGCTATGCTCACGGGCCTGCGCATTCACTTCCCCCTTATGCGTTTGACGAACGCGGAATGACCTGCCGCGAGCCCCCGATGGACGCGGCAGATGAAATCAAAACAGTTATCTTGCGCGAAGGTGTCAACTTTTGCAAACCGATTTGCGGCGGGTGCATCCCGTGAGCGCGAGGAATATCGAATTCTTTTTGAGAGCGGGGCAGGCCCGGGGCCGAAGCACGAATAATTTCGATTGGTGGAATAAGGATTTTGAATTTGACGGAGGGAAAGTCGAGGCAGTATCTTAGTGCTGGATGCCGGATTGCCGTCCACTCAGACTCCCACAACATTCTCGCGTATCTCCGTCCCATCTGAAGGAGAGCCATGTCGACCGAACTGCGTAATTTTCTAGCGTTGACCTATGACGAACTCGAACAACTGAACCTGAAGGCGAAGGAGCAGCGGCAAAACCGCGTGGCGTCGCACAAGATTCAGGAAGAGCGCGTGAAGTACCTCACAGATGAGAAGCGAATCAAGGCGGTGACGGTGCTCTTCAGCGACCTGGAAGGCCGTCTGCACATGCTCGACTACGACAAGAAATTCCTTATCAAGAGCTGGGACAATCTGACGTTTGACGGCTCGTCGATTCGCGGATTCACCGAGCAACGTGAAAGCGATCTGCGGCTGATGATGGATTGGGCCGCGTTCTACTGGGCGCCCGCCGATGTCTTCGGCTCGGGCAAAGTGCTGGTGTTCGGGCAGGTGATCGACAAAGACGGCACGCCTTACCGTGCCGACATTCGCGGCGCGCTGAAGGGATACGCAGAAAACCTCTTCGAGAAGCACAAATACACGATGAACGCCGCGAACGAGATTGAGGGTTTTCTCTTCAAGGGGCCCGATGCCGAGCGCAATTACTACCTGACGGGGAAATTCGACTATGTGAACACTGGCGGCTACTACCATTCGTTGCCGGGCGACCCGCTGCGGACGTTTATTGATACAACGGCGGAAGTGCAGCGATCGATGGGCTTCCAGAATGAGAAGGATCACCCCGAGGTTGCGCCGTCACAATTCGAAATCAACTACGGATACGGCGAGGTGGTGGCCGCGGCGGACCAGATCCAACTCTATAAGCTGATTTGCCGGCAAGTGGCGACGAACATGGGTTTGACGGCGTCCTTCCTGCCGAAACCGGTTGTGGGAGTAAATGGCAGCGGAATGCACACGAACGTTTCGATCAGCAAGAATGGCAAGAATCTTTTCTGGGATGCGAAGGGCGAAGAAAAACTGAGCAAGATGGGATGGGAGTTTGTGGATCGCGTCCTGACGCACGGGAACGACACGTGCCTGCTGTTCAACGCCAGCGTGAACGCGTACCGGCGACTGGACCCTCATTTCGAAGCGCCGAACCAGCTGAAGGCATCGCCGGTGGATCGCGGATCGATGATCCGGATTCCGATCGGCAATGAGCGCAGCATGCGAGTGGAAATGCGGTCGGTGGCGCCAGATGCGAACCCGTATTTGGTGATGTACACGGTGTTCAAGACGGGCCTCGACGGCGATACGGCGAAAATTAAGAATTTGCGGCAGGCGCAGCGCTATCTACCGGACAATATCTACGACGCGCTGGCAAATTTCCGGGACGCGGCGTGGACGACGAAGCTGCTCGGCGAAAACGTGAAAGGCCGGTACGCCGATCTGAAACAGGCGTCAGC
>DASPVY010000111.1:0-5370 GCA_035622115.1 Candidatus Acidiferrales bacterium | reverse complement strand
ATGCGTCACTTTGTGCCGCTCGATCGCTTGGAGCACTTCGAGCGGCTCGAATCCAGGCAGCACCACATTTGTCGCGCCGAGCGAGAACATCGCAAAGGCTACGACACCCGCCGCATGCGAGAGCGGCGCCACGCAAAGACTCACGGGTTCGTCGCAGTCTCCGCGCCAGTATTGCGACGCCATCTCGAGCATCGTTCCCCACGCCAGGCTCGTTACCCGCACGCCTTTTGCCGGCCCGGTCGTTCCTCCCGTGGGTACCAGCCCCACGAGGCGCTCGATATTTCCTCCGGCGTCTCCCCAGTCCACGTCCGCCGCGCCCTCCTCTCCCTCCATAAACAACTCGAGTGAGGGATCGCTTCCGCTCGTTGTGTCGATGCAAACAAGATGCCGCAGGGTGGGGACCTGCTTCCTCAGCTCCGCGACTTCGTCTCGAAAGTTGCTGTGATAGAAAAGCCAGGACGCGCTGACGTAGTTGAGATATTCGATGTTCGCCCTGGCCGCGTTGCGGTAATTGAGCGGCACCCATGCCGCGCCCGCCCGCATCAGTCCGAGCATGCTGAGCAGGACGCGCCCGTCGTTGATTGAATAGATTGCGGCGCGATCTTCATCGCGCATTCCTGCTGCGCGCATGGCGCGGGCGATCCGCTCGCTCGCCGCCCGCGTCTCGCTATACGAATACGACTTGCCGCGGTCGAATATCGCGGTCCGGTGCGGAGAGGCCTCCGCGCCTTTGTCGAAATAATCTATCGCGCGCATGGCGTTTCAATGTGACGCGGGACGATTTGCCCGCAATTGCGTGCCACAGTCTGCGCCGCGCTCAGGAAAGCATCTTCATTTTCGAAAATCCATAGCTCTCGAGCGTCCGCAGGATTTCGCGAGAGCCGAACGCGGCTGCGGGCGACGCGTAGCCCACCTGTTTCGGTGCGCTGTGAATCAAATAGTGCGCCGCGAACGCCTGCAACAATCCGGTCTGGCGGTAGCAGCAAGTGCCAAAAATGGCGCATTGCACGAATTCCGTTGATCCGCGCCCGACGATCACGTCAATCGTGCGTTGGTCGCGAGGATTTTCCCGTGGCGGAGTTCCGGCTTGCACCGAATTCGCCATCTCTGAGAGCATTTTCTTCTGTTCGCTTTCCGGCAACGGCTTGATGTGCTCTTCGTAATGCTTTTCCGTCGCCAAAACGTTCTCCATGATCTGCCGCACGAGCAGCCCTCCGAGGACTCTCACGTTCGCGACCTGTGTGTTATCTCGGTACCAGACCGGATGCGGAAATCCGCTCCAGCTCAGCGCGAGTTGCGTCCGGATGTAGCCCGGCACGACGACTTCGTATCCGGTCGCGCGCGGCCATGGCTGGTAACGGTTTTTTTCGAGATAGTAGCCTTCGGTCGGAATCCCCGCGAAGATTGTTTGCGTCGAGCCATAGGTGGGGAAGCCGTAGAACATGGTCAAAATCTCAAGAGTGTCGATCGCCGTGGATTCCATGCAGATTCGCGCGGCTGCGTCGCTCGGCGCGGACATGTACGCCGTCGCCGGCGCCACCAGCAGTCCTTTCTCCGCGAATTTCCGGCCCCAATTTTCGGCCACATTCCGGTGCCAGGCTTGCTCGCCGCCGATATCCACGTAGTGGCATCCGGCTTTCAGCGCCGCTTCCACCACAGTCGCTCCGTAGTAGAGCGCTGGCCCGACGGTGTTGCACACCACCTTGGCGCCCGAGAACACCTTCGCCAGGTCGTCCGGCGTGTGCGCGACTTCGACTACTTCGTAGTCCGCCGCTTCGATTCCCGGCACGCGGCTCATGATGTCTTTAATCTTTTGGCCGTTCCGGCCCGCGGCGATGAATGGGACGTTATATTCGCGCAGAAACTCCGCCACAAGCCGCCCGGAAAAGCCGCTCGCTCCGTAGACCACAACCGGTCGTTTATCTGGCATTTTTCCTCCTGACGTGTCGCGCAAAGGCCGATTTTAGGCTAGAGTCTCCCACTGGCTAGTAGGCACCTTTGGGTGACCTGGTATCTCCGGAGGAGCGCGATGACCGACTTCGATTGTCCTGTGAAGTTGACGGCCGACATCATTGGCGGCAAATGGAAGCCACTGATTATTTTTCATCTCGAGACCCGCACGCGCCGGTTCAGCGAGCTGCACCGCCTGATTCCCGGCACGACGAAAAAAATGCTGACCAAGCATCTTCGCGAACTCGAGCGCGACGAAATCGTCCATCGCTCCGTTTTTGCCGAGGTCCCGCCGCGCGTCGAATATTCGCTCACGCGCCACGGCTTGAGCCTGCGTCCGATACTCAAGCTCATGTCCGCCTGGGGCAAGCGTCACAAATCCAGATACGCGAATGAATCGACCGTTCTGCGGGATTTTCGTGGACGGGAAGTGGCCGGCGGATCCGCCATGCGCTGAAGTCCCGACGGGTCAGTGAAAATCATGCGAAGTCGCCGCGGCTGCGGGAATCGAGAGTGGCTCGATGTTTTCGGCCTTCACCGAAATGACGTTGTCTTGATTCTGTAATTGTCCCTCGATCAGCAGAAATGGATGGCTCACCACCGTGACGCGATTTTCGGCAAACACATCGGGCGCGATAATCGCATTGGCAATTCCAGTTTCGTCTTCAATGCTCAGAAAGACGAAGCCTTTTGCCGTGCCCGGCCGCTGCCTTGCAATAATCGCGCCGGCTACGCGCACGCGCATTCCGTTCGGCAGATGTTCGAGTTCCTTCGCGCGCCGCACGCCTAGCGCCGTCATTGCCGCACGGCAGTAAGCCATCGGGTGCGGGCCGACCGTCATTCCCGTGCCGCGAAAATCGGCGATCAGCCGCTCGGCGTCCGTCATCGGTGCGAGCGGAGATTTTTCCGCCGGTGTGAGCGGCAACGTCGCGAAGGTTTTATCTTCACTCTCCGCCGCATTGCTCGGATCTTCCAGCAGCGGCCCCGCCGCCCGCGCCACGCGTTCGACCTGCCACAGCGCGTCGCGGCGATGAAATTTCTTCCGCTTGTTCGCGCCCGGCTTCGTTTCGCCATCCATCCCGGTCGTCCCGGATGCTGAAAGCGAGTTCATCGCGCCGATTTCCGCGAGCGTAACCAGCTCCGTTTTCTGCAGCATCGCTACGCGGCGCTTTAGCTCTTCAATCGACGCAAAAGAGCGTATCCATCGCTCCGACACAATCGCTTGCGCCGCTTCTTCGCGCAATCCTTTGGCATAGCGCAAGCCGAGACGCACGGCCCAATTGTCGTTGTCGCGCTCAAGAGTGCATTTCCAATCCGAATGTGCGATGTCGAGCGGCTTCACTCTCAGCCCGTGCCGCTGCGCGTCTTTCACAATCGTCGCCGGAGAATAAAATCCCATCGGCTGATTATTGAGCATCGCCGCCGTGAACGCAGCGAGGTAATGACATTTCAAATATGCGCTGGCATAGGCCAGCAACGCGAAGCTGGCCGCGTGCGATTCCGGAAAGCCGTAGAGCGCGAACGAAGTGATCGAAGTCACGATCATGTCCTGCGCTTCGGCGGTGATGCCTGTGCGCGTCATCCCCGCGCGCAATTTCTCTTCGATATCTTTCATCCGCGCTTCGGAGCGTTTGAACCCAAAAGCGCGCCGCAATTCTTCCGCCTCGCCGCCGGTGAATCCCGCCGCGAGCATGGCCATGCGCAGCAATTGCTCCTGAAACAACGGGACGCCCAGCGTGCGCGCAAGAACCGGTTCGAGCGACGGATGCGGATATTGCACCGGCTCACGGCCCGCGCGGCGCTTCAAATAGGGATGAACCATTTTCCCGACGATCGGTCCCGGCCGGATGATCGCCACCTGCACGACGACATCGTAAAATTTTGTGGGCTGCAAGCGCGGCAGGCAGGACATCTGCGCGCGGCTTTCGATCTGAAACATGCCGACCGTGTCCGCCTTCTGCAGGGTTTTGTAAACCATTTCGTCATCCGGCGGGAGCCGCGCCAGGTCCACTTCTTCTTTGTGATGATCGCGAATCAATTCGATCGTTTCTTCGAGCACGGCCATCATTCCGAGCCCCAGCAAGTCCACTTTGACGATGCCCATATCCGCGCAATCTTCCTTGTCCCACTGGACCACGACGCGCCCCGGCATCGTTGCCGGCTCGAGCGGCACCACGGAATCGAGCTGGCCCTGGCAGATCACCATCCCACCGGAATGCTGGCCGAGATGCCGCGGCAGATCCTGCATGCGGATGCAAAGCTCGAGAAATTTCTTGATGCGCGGATGCTGGATATCGAATCCCGAATCCTCGAAATGGCGCACGAGCGTGTCGTCGTCATCTTTGAATTGCCACGCGTTCACCAAATTCGTCAGCCGGTCGAGTGTTTCAAGATCGAATGACAGCGCCTTGCCCGCTTCGCGCGCCGCCGAGCGGCCGCGATAGGTGATCACGTTTGCCGTCATCGCCGCGCCCAGTTTGCCGTAGCGCTCGTAGACATATTGGATCGCGCGCTCGCGCTGGTCGCCGCTGGGAAGATCGAGATCGATGTCCGGCCATTCGTGGCGTTCCGCGGAAAGAAAGCGCTCGAAGAGCAGATCCATGCCGACCGGATCCACCGCCGTGATTCCGAGCGAATAGCAAACGGCGCTGTTGGCTGCCGAGCCGCGCCCCTGGACCAGAATATTTTTCTCGCGGCAGAACCGCACGATGTCCCAGACAATCAGGAAATAGCCGGCCAGCTCGAGTTTTTCGATCAGTTCGAGTTCGCGCTCCACCTGGCGGCGCGCTTTTTCGTTCTGCGCGCCATAGCGCGAGATCATTCCTTCCATGGCGCGCTGCCGCAGAAACGAATCCTGCGTTTCGCCCTTTGGAACGGGATATTTTGGAAATTCGTAGCCCAGATCTTCGAGGGTGAAATCGAGGCGCGAAGAAAGCTCGCGGGTTTGCGCAATGGCCTCAGGCAGATCGGAGAAAAGTCTGGCCATGCGCTCGGGCCGTTTCAGGTGCCGTTCGGAATTGCGGGAGAGCAGCCGCCCGGCGGCTTCGAGCGTGGCGTGGTGGCGAATCGAAGTGAAGACGTCCAGCACCTGCCGCTCGATCCGAGTCGCGTGCGAGACGCCGTTCGTCGCGAGCAGCGGCAGCCGCAGCTTCTCTGCAATCTCGACGGCTGCGTGATTCCGCGCCTCTTCCTCGCGATGCAGGTGCCGCTGCAATTCGACGTACACATTTTCGCGGCCAAAAATCGCGCTGAGTTCGTGAACGCATCTCACTCCAGCGACAACGCCGCCTTGTGCGAGCGCGTGCGCCAGCGGCCCTTCTTCTCCGCCGGTGAGGCAAACCAGGCCGCCGGCGTGTTCGGCCATCTCTTCCGCGGAGATGCTGCCTTCATTTTTTGCCGAGCGCAATTTCATGCGCGTGA
>DASPVY010000110.1:0-6954 GCA_035622115.1 Candidatus Acidiferrales bacterium | reverse complement strand
TATCGCAATCGCGCGCAATGGAAAGTTCGGGAGCAAAAACAGGGCGGCCCGCCACAGATTGGATATTTTCACGCGGCATCGACCGCGCTCGTCCCGATCGAGACGTGTCCGATTCTGTCGCCGCGCCTCGAGGAGATTTTGAATTCGATTCGGGCTTACCTGGCTGCCGGTGAATTGGCGCCGACGCTGCGCGAAGTCGAAGCGTTCGTGGATGATCGCGACAATTCGGCGCTTTTAACGCTTACGTACGCGAAATTTCCAAAGTCTCCTGGCGAAGTCGAAAAACTACTGCGCGGAAAAATTCCAGCCCTTGCGAGCCTCCTGATCCAGGATGTGAATCAGACGAAGATGGAATTGCTTGGCCCTGGCTCGCTAACCTACAAAGTGGCGGACTTCGCGTATCGCGTCAGCCATTTGTCTTTTTTTCAGGTAAATCGATCTCTGATTGGAGAGATGGTGAAAGCCGTGACCGAGCTGGCCGGCACTGGAGCTCTAGCGTTCGACGTCTTCGCCGGCGTGGGACTCTTCTCGCTGCCGCTGGCGCGGCAATTTAAGCAGGTCATGGCGGCTGAAGCAAATCCAGTGGCGGCACGGGACTTCAGGTCGAATGTGTCGCTGCCCGAGAACGCCGTTTCGGGTACGTTGGAAATTCGCGAATTGGATGCGACTCACTTTTTGCGGCGTGCCAAGCAGATCCCAGATTGCGTTGTGCTCGATCCTCCGAGAGCGGGACTGGACGCGGATGGAGCAGCCGCGCTGGGGAAACTCGGCGCAAAACGAATTGTTTACATTTCATGCGACCCGGCGACGCTGGCGCGCGATCTGGCGATTCTGATCGCGCACAATTATGAAATCTCCGTAGTTTCCCTCTTCGACCTATTTCCCCAAACTTTCCACATCGAAACGCTGGTGCAACTTGTGATCCGATAATGAAAGCCCCAGCGGTTTGGATCGCTCTTTTCTTCGCCGCCGGCATACTGCTTTGGCCGGTTCGAATCGCCAGCCCGGCGTTCTGGCTCGTCATCGTTGCAATTTTGATTCTCGGAGCTGTCCTCTGCCTGAGATTTCTTCGATCAACCTGGCCAGCCTGGATCGTTGCGCTCGCGGCATGGGGCGCACTGGGAGGCGCTTCGGCCACGCTCGAGCACCGGCTGGTACCCGCGAACAGCGCCGCGCGTATCGTTGCAGAAAAGCGGATTGACACGAGCGAGCCGCTGCGCTGGCGTGGACGACTGCGCGAAGACCCTCTGCGGCTCGACTGGGGCGCGCGATATGAAATAGAGTTGGAGAGCGTCGAATCGGGCGGGCGCGAGGTCGCGATCAAGGGCGGCGTACGCCTGAATTACTACGCCAATCCGCGCCAAGAAGAGTCGCTCCCGCAAGTTCGAGCCGGTGATCGGGTCGAGGCGCTTGCGCGCGTGCATGCGCCGAGGAACTTCCTCGACCCCGGCGCTTTCGATACTCGCGCGTCGCTGGCTCGCGAAGGGATCGATCTGATTGGCACGCTGCGAAACACGGATCTCTTCCAAAAAATCGAAACGCCGCGGCTTGGCATGAAGTACGGTCTTGCTCGGACGCGCGGCGCGCTCCTCGCTCAACTTGATTCGCTGTATGCTGCTGCGCCGGAGCAAAAAGCCATCCTGCGAGCTATGTTGCTCGGCGATCGAATGTTCGTCGACTCCGACGTTGCCACCGAATTTCAAAAGACCGGCGCGTATCACGTGCTCGTTGTCGCGGGTCTGCATGTCGGAGCATTGTGCGCCTTTTTGCTATGGGTCGGGCGCAAGCTGCGTATGCCGCCTTTGGCCATCGCGGTGATTACATCGATCGCTCTGCTGGCCTACGTCGACATCGTTCAAAATCGTCCGCCGATTTTGCGAGCGGCGCTTATGGCCGCGATTTATCTCGCGGCGCGAATGTTTTTTCGACGCGTGGAACTGTTGAATACGGTCGCACTCGCGGGGCTTGCGGTCCTATATTGGCGGCCGTCGGAATTGCGAGACGACAGCTTCCAACTCTCGTTCCTTGCGGCGGGAGTAATTGCGGGCCTTGCGGTTCCCTGGCTGGTGCGCAGTGTTGAACCGTATTTCGCCGGATTGTCCCATCTCGGCGACGTCACGCGCGATCCGTCGCATCCGCCAAAGGTGGCTCAATTTCGGTTGGATTTGCGGCGTGCTGCGGCCTGGATTTCAGCGCGCATCCCTGCAATCTGCGCAACCCCAATTCAGCTGGCTATCGTCGCGCCACTTCGCGCAGCGCTTCGAATTTGGGAATTGATTTTTCTCTCTCTCTCGCTGCAGATCGGAATGCTCGCCCTAATCGCGCTAGATTTCCATCGCGTCAGCATTGCTGGACCGCTGAGTAATGTGCCCGCTGTTTTTCTGACTGGACTAATCGTGCCGCTCGGCTACGTCACCCTCGGCATGAGCTTCATTTGGAGACGTGCCGCCAATGTATTAGCGTCGACCCTCGGACTACTCGGTAAATTGCTGCTCACGTTGGTGCATTGGTTTGCCTCGCTGCCCCACATGTCGTATCGGATTCCCTCGCCGCCGGGATCGCTTATGCTGGCGTGGCTACTGGCACTGGCGATCCTTTGCGCTATTGCGCGCGCCAATGTGATGAAAAAGCCGGAGTTGAGGCGCCAGTCTCTGGTGTTTCCACAGCCGCGAGTGCCGCGATCTATCGAGCTACTCGCAGCCGCATGCGTAGCGCTCACAACGATCGCTGCGGCAACACATCCGTTTGCCCCAAGGCTCGTTGCCGGCGAAATGGAAGTGACGGTTCTCGACGTTGGCCAAGGCGATTCCATTTTTGCGGCGTTCCCAAATGGTCAAACGATGCTGATCGACGGCGGCGGCGAAGCCGGTTCCGAATTGCCAGGCCATTACCGCGCCGCGGCCGACGTCGGTGAAGAAGTGGTGGCGCCGTACCTTTGGTCGCGCGGCATCAAACGATTGGACATCGTCGCGCTCACTCATTCGGACCAGGACCATGTGGACGGACTTCGCGCGGTGTTGAACGATTTCCGCGTTGGCCAGCTTTGGGTGGGCGCTGACGCGGACAAGCGATCTTTCCGAGAATTGATCGCGCAGGCCAGAAAGGCTGGCATTCCGATCACACATCAGTCACGCCAGAACGAGTTCGATCTCGGCGCAGTGCATGGCGACGTCATCTGGCCCGACGACACAACCGAACTCGCAAAGAATCTGAACAACAGCTCGCTGGTCCTGCGGCTTCGCGACGGTCAATCTAGATTTCTGCTGACGGGCGATATTGAGCAAAAAGCGGAGAAAGAAATGATCGCCAGCGGGGAGCCTCTGCAAGTTGATTTCCTGAAGGTGCCGCATCACGGCAGCAAGACGTCTTCGACGGAGGACTTTCTCGCCGCCGTTGCGCCACGGATCGCGGTGATTTCGGTTGGAGAAGGAAATATGTTCGGCCACCCCAATGCGGCGGTCCTGGAGCGATACGAGAAAATCGGCGCGCGAATTCTGCGGACGGATCGCGACGGCGCTGTCACCGCCATGACGGATGGCAAGAACCTGCGCGTGACAACGTATCGCGAATCTAACCCACATGATTAGCGACAACGCCCCGAGCTGAAGGCTGAGCGATTCTCTGAGGCCGCTCTGGAGCTGGTCGAAACCGCCAGCGTCAAGAACTCTGGTTCGTGTCAATTTCCGCAGTGTCGCCGCCCGTGTCGCCGCTCAAATGCGCATCGATCAATGCGCGCGCTGCCTTTTCATCAGAAGCCCGAACCACGATTTCCACGCCATGCGTACCTTCGGGAACCTCGCGAAGCGGAAACGGATCGGTGGAGACGGACCCCGGCGAAGGAATACTGGCGCTTTGCAGGAGCGCCCGAATGACCATCGCCTCGGCGGGAGTGCCCGCGGTGTGCACAACGACGGTGCGTTCGTTCTTGTTTACTTTCACGATAGAAACCTGTTCCGCCGTACTATTGCTGCACTAATTCGGCAGGTCCATACTAGAACAGTACGGGACCCTGGGCCAATCATGGAATCCATCGAAACGCGCAAGCCGACTCAAGACGAAATTGACGATGAAAGCCGGCGGATGCGCCGGTTGCGGATTTTGGTTTACTTGGCACTCGATACGATCGCGTCGGGCAGCCTGACGGCCGAAGAGGCCGCCTCGATGGCAGCGGCCACCCGCAAACTCGCGCTCGATATGTTCCCGGGGAAAGAACGTGCGTTCGATTTGCTCTACCGCCCCAAATTTCAGCGCGTAATGCACGAAATCTACCGCTTGCAATAAGACGCAAGACCCCGCAGAAAACATTCGAAAAGCCTGAACTCCTAGCGGCCGAATCGTTGCCGCACATACATTCTCAGCCAAACCAACGCCAGTGCGCCAACCGTGCCTAGCCCAGCTTGATATTCTCTATTGCGCCGATATTGCCGCCAAGAAAATGAACCGCCGTTGGCGTCGAGCGACGTCCGTTCGATCCGATTCGGTGGTCGCGGAAAAAAAAGAGGCACCCGCGCGGCGTAAGCGTCGAACGCAGCGCCGTATCGCGCACGGAGCTCCGCCTCCTCTTTTCTCATCACGGCGGGATAGAAAATCAGAAAATACGCAATGATGACCAGCGCGCTCCAGACAGATCCGCCGGCGACGGCAAAACCAGCGACTAGAAATGAACTCCCGAAATAAAGCGGATTGCGCGTCCAAGAGTAGGTCCCCGAGGTGGTCAGCGTCTCGAGCTTCCTTAAATTACCGGCAGCGGCAGCGCGGATGACAAGGCCAATCACCGCGATCGCGCCGCCGGCTGCGATAAGCATCGCGCTCGGCGTCGCAAGGAAGATATAGACAATCGCGAGCGGATATCCGGCGCGCACGCGCCAGCGGGTGACCCAGCCGCCAGCCATCAGCGCAAATCCGCAAGCCGGCTGATCGCCGCAACCACGTCTTCGACTTCAATTCGAAGCATCGCAGCGGAATACGATGCTCCGCGCCGATACGTTGTTTCTCCAGCCAGCGCTTTTCGCACGACAATCGAGCGCTCGCTGTAAGGGCCGTTGCGTGCTGGATCAGTCGGGCCGAAGAGCGCGACGACGGGCGCGCCGAGCGCTGCCGCAAGATGCATCGGACCTGTGTCGGCCCCTACGAAAAATTTTGCCCGTCGGAGAAGAGAAACCAATTGCGGAAGGCTCATGGCGATTGGGAGCGGCGCCCGATCCCCGCCCGCCGCGACGACCTCAGCAGCCAACGCCTCTTCGCCGGGGCCAAACGTGACAATGCCACGCCAGCCAAAATTTTTCGCGAGCACCTGATGCAAAGCGCCGTATCTCTCAGCTGGCCAGCATTTCGAGCGCCATCCACCTCCGGGACTGACGACATAGAAATCGCCGATGCCATTCGCATGGAGCTGCTCGGCAATCCAGTGGTCAGCCTCAGACGACTCCGGCAAAGTGAATCGGAGGGTCGCGCGTTTCGCGCCGATCGCCTCGACCAGAGCGAGATTCTGCTCGATTTTATGCGTTTCCGAAGGATGAACCCGCCGAGAGTACAAAAGTGTCGCCAGCGGTTCGCGTGCGTAGCCCCAGGAAAAGCCGACAACTTCACGGGCGCCGGCGGCCCGAGCGAAAAGCGCAGACTTGTAAAGCGACTGAAAGTCAAGCGCGCAGGAGTATCGCACAGCGCGCAGGCGGTTGACGGTATCGGCCACGGAAGCTATACCGGAGCGGTCGAACGTGATCACTTCGTTCAAATCGCGATTGCCCTCCAGAATCTGCCGCCAGCGCACTTCGACATGCCAATCGATTCTCGCGTGAGGAAATGAGTCGCGAAGTGCGGCAGCAGCGGGAAGCGTGTGGATGATGTCGCCGAGCGATCCCAGGCGAACAATAAGAAAGCGCGACTCAGCCATCTGCGCATTCGCGAATGGAAGCGAAGAGATCGCGCGAGGAATGATTTTTGGGATCGCCGACGATCGCGACGCGAATACCGAGCTGGGCGGAAGTTTCGCGTTCAGGCACGGTCTCGAGCGAATAGTCCGTACCCTTCGCGTGCACAGCGGGGCGGAGTGTGCGCAGAAGGGATTCGACATTCGATTCGCTGAATACGACGACGTAATCAACGCAACTGAGGGCGGCCACCAAGGCCGCTCTTCCCGCCTCGTCCAGGATCGGCCGCCCTGTGCCTTTCAGCTTGCGCGCGCTCGTGTCGGAATTCACTGCAACCACGAGAACATGACCCTCAGCGCGCGCGCCCTTGAGATACCGGACGTGCCCAGCGTGCAATACATCGAAACAGCCATTCGCGAGGACAATTCTCTCTCCGCTCCTGCGGCGAAGGTCGAGTGTACGCCTCGCGTTCTCGCGGCTGAGAATTTTCTGAGACGTGTCCATGTGGCGATTAGTGAGACGACGTTGCTATCGAGCGCACTGCGTTTTCGAGTTCAATTGAGGTCACTGTTGCGGTGCCACGCTTCATCACAACGATTCCACCGGCGTAACTGGCGAGGTGCGCTGCTTCGAGATACGTTGCGCCGGCCGCCAAAGCGAGAGTAAACACGGCGATGACTGTGTCCCCCGCACCCGTGACGTCGGCCGCTTGCTCGGAGCCGTAAATTGGAACCAATCGCGTCGGCTCTCCCGGTTCGAAAAGGGCCATGCCGTCCTTGCCACGCGTGACGAGGAGCGCCTTCAGGCCGACTTCCTCGAGCGTTCGGCGGCCAAGTTCTTCGAGAATTTCAAGATTATTCCCGATGCGCACATGGGCCAACTCCTCGAGCTCGGCTTCATTCGGAGTCGCTGCAGTGATGCCAGATTCATCGAACTCGAGAAGGGAATGTCGCGAGTCCAGCGTGGTGAGCTTGCTGTCGCGAACGCTCTCCATCAGCGATGGGGTCGCCGCGCCAAACCCATAATCGGAGACGAGCGTTGCGTTCGCGGCCCGTACGCGGTCGCGAATCTTTTTCTCGAGCGA
>DASPVY010000109.1:0-10828 GCA_035622115.1 Candidatus Acidiferrales bacterium | reverse complement strand
ACGTAGACCTTGAACGAGCTGCCGGTCTGGCGCAAGGCCTGGGTCGCGCGGTTGAATTTCGATTCTTCGAAACTCGATCCGCCGACCATGGCTTTGATCTCGCCGGTGGGATTATCAATCGCAAGAAGCGCAGCCTGCGCGGTCAGCTCCTGCTGGAGTTCGACTTTTGCGGTTGACCCGGCGATGTCGAGGATCTTGACGACGATCAGATCGCCCGGTTTCAAAAGCTCGGAAGCGGAGTGGCGGCCCGTCCAGGCAAAAGTTGAGGGTGAAACCATTGCGACATACGGACCGATTTTGACGGTAGCGGACGAGCCGTCAATGCTGCGCACCAGCCCGGTGACGTAAGCGCCTTTTTCGATTCCGCCGTGCCAGTCGTCGGAATCGAAGGTCTCCAGCTTGCCGCCTTGGCGAAGAATGTTCGGCTGCCCCCCGCGCCAGCCGTGCCGGCGATCGTAATCGTGCAGGCCGTCGAGAACGGCCTGGTTCGCGGCTTGTTGCATGGCGACGTTGAGCGTGGTGTAGACGCGCAGGCCCTGCTCGTGGACGGCCGCGGTGCCGTAGGTTTTCTCGAGATATTGACGGATGTCTTCCACGTAATACGGGGCGAGATCGTTGTGAGGCAAGGAAAGATGGAGCGCGACGGGAGTGGCCGCCGCGGCTTCTTCCTCCGCTGGGGTGATCTTGTTCTCGTGCGCCATCAGCGAGAGAACCAGGTTGCGCCGCGAACGCGCGCGCTGTGCATGAAGAATCGGCGAATAGGAAGGCCCGCGGATGATTCCGGCGAGCAGCGCGGCTTCCGGCAACGTCAATTTGCCGACTGGCTTGCCGAAATAATATTCGGACGCAGCTTCGAAGCCGTAATTTCCGTGCCCCAGATAAATCTGATTGCAATACATCGTCAGGATTTGCTGCTTGGTGTAGTGGCGCTCGATCTGCAGGGCCAACAGCGCTTCCTGAATCTTCCGGCGGAAGGAGCGGTTGGAGCGATCGAGGAAGAGTCCGCCGGCAAGCTGCATCGTAATCGTGCTGGCGCCCTCGGCGATCCGGCGTCGCATCACATCGCGCCACGCCGCGCCCAGAACGCGAGTGAAATCCACGCCCCAGTGCTCCTCGAAGTGCTGGTCCTCGGTGGAGATGATGGCGTCCTTCAAGACTTTCGGAATCTGCTCGTAGGTCAGCAAAATCCGGCGCTGAAGGGCGAAAGTTCCGATGGACTGGCCGTCGTCGGCGTAAAGCTCGGTGACGGTGTCGGGGCGATAGTCCTCGAGTGCGTGAATTTCGGGAAGGTCGCTAGTATAGACGAAGAGCAGGCCGGCGCAAGCGCCAAAGGCAATCGAGAGGAGCAAAAGAAAGCCGAAGGCGAGGCGGCCGAACAGCGTGCTGCCGCTGAACCTCATCGCATTGCTGGCGGGTTCGTCCATAGAGAATTTATTATTTTAGCGCAGGCGGCGCGATCGTGCAGGAACTCTGCCGCCGAGGTGAACACAAGCGGGGGATGAGATCGAGCGTGCGCGACGCCGCTCAGCCGCGTCCGACGTAGGCATCGGCTTCGATTTCGAGAAGCATATCGCCTGAAACAAATCCGCTGACCTGGACCATGGTGGCGACGGGGCGAATGTCCCGAAACACTTCGCCGTGCACGCGTCCAATTTTTTCCCAATCGGCGATGTTGATGACGAAGGTGCGAGTACGGATGACGTCGCTCATCTTGGCGCCGGCTTTCGCGAGCGCCGCTTCGATATTGAGCAGAATTTGCCGCGCCTGGGCGACGGGATCGCCTTTGCCGACGATCTCGCCTTTGGCGTTAGTGGCGGTGGTGCCGGAAACGTGAACGTAATCGCCGACGCGAACAGCGCGCGAATAACCGACGATTGGTTCCCACGGCGTGCCACTGGAAATGTTTTGTCGAGCCATGATTTCCTCCCCGTGCGGAACGTCAAGGATAGTATTTAGTGCGGCCGAAATGCGAGCCGATATTGTCGCGCGGCGCGCAAGGTAAAGCCATCGCGACCTGTGCGAAACTGCCGCTGGACAGCGATTGGCGAACTCTCTAATCTAAGTTCAGCGCGAAAGCGCAGGTGCGCGACTTTGAAGTGCGACAACATCCTCGACGCGGTCGGTAATACCCCGCTGATCCGCTTGAACCGCCTTACGAAAGGCTCGAAGGCCGAAGTGTATGTGAAAGCCGATTATTTGAATCCCGGCGGATCGGTGAAAGACCGCATCGGCATCTCGATGATTGATGAAGCCGAGCGCAAAGGCTTGCTCAAGCCCGGCGGAACCATTATCGAAGGCACATCGGGAAACACGGGAATGGGACTGGCGCTGGTCGCGGTGGTGCGCGGGTACAAAGTGGTGTTCACCATTACCGACAAGCAATCGCGGGAAAAAATCGACTTGCTGAAAGCGTTCGGAGCGGAAGTGATCGTTTGCCCGACGGCGGTGGAGCCCGACGATCCGCGGAGCTATTACTCGGTGGCGAAGAAGCTGGCGCGCGAAATTCCGAATTCTTTCTATCCGAATCAATACGAAAACCCAATGAATCCCGAAGCGCACTACCGCACGACCGGGCCTGAAATCTGGAAAGATACGGAAGGAAAAGTCACGCATTTCGTATGCGGGATGGGAACAGGCGGGACGATCAGCGGCGTCGGGCGCTACTTGAAGGAACAGAATCCAAAAGTCAAAGTGATCGGCGTGGACCCGTACGGCTCGCTCTACTACGAGTACGTGAAGACGGGAAAAATCGGAAAGGCGCTGACGTACGTGGTGGAAGGCATCGGCGAGGATATTTTCCCCAAGACGATGAACTTCAGCGTCCTCGACGACGTGATTCAGGTGACAGACGAAGAGTGCTTTGTCTGGGCGCGAAGGCTCGCGAAGCAGGAAGGAATCTTCACGGGCGGCTCGGGCGGCGGGTGCATCTCCGGCGCGATTCGCGTGGCGAAAGGCTGTGGCAAAGGAGATGTTGTCGTCGCGTTCCTTCCGGACACCGGCACGCGCTATTTGAGCAAGATTTACAATGATGCCTGGATGCGCGAGTACGGCTACGTGGAATCCGAATTGCCGCTTACGGCGGCGGATATCGTCCGCGTCAAGCGCGAGAACGGAAAGACACGCGAATTGATCATCGCGCGGCCCTATCAGACGGTGTTCCACGCGCTGCACACGATGCAGCAGCAGGATATTTCTCAGCTGCCGGTCTTCGAGGAAGATGCGCCAATCGGCACGATCTACGAGGACCAGATCCTCAATCTCGCGCTGCAGGGAAAAGACCTGCGAAAGCTGGTGATCCGGGAAGTGATGGCTCCGCCGCTGCCGGAGGTGTCCGGCAACGCGCCGGTGGAACGCGTGACCCACATCCTCAGCCACGAACGCCCCGCCGTATTTGTGGAGATGGGAAACGGCAAGCACGAGATCCTGACGAAATTCGATTTGATGGACACGATTGCGGGTCTCGTGGAGGTAAAACGTTGAGGAATTGCGGGCCCCGCAAATTTGCGGGCGGAGCCAAAACTCTGCGGCGATTAGAAATTCCTAACCCTCAGGTTATCAATCAGATATAGACTTACGACGCGAAACTTTGTGGCGATTAGAACTGGCGATTTTGGCCACCTCTGGATCCGATGAAAATCGAAGAATTGAACGAGAAGCTGAAGAACTCAATCGTCGTTGCGGACGGCGCGATGGGGTCGATGTTGTATGAATTCGCGGGCGCGCAGCGCTGCCTGGAGGAGCTAAACGTCACGCAGCCGGAGGCCGTTTTCCGGATTCACCAGGCTTATCTGGACGCCGGAGCGCAAATCCTCGAGACGAACACCTTCGGCGCGAACCGAAACAAGCTCGCGGGACCGGGCCTGGGCGACCGCGTAACTGAGCTCAATCACCGGGGAGTGAAAATCGCCCGAGAGGCCCGAGAGGCGGCGCGGCACGAGGTTTTTCTCGCGGGGTCGATCGGGCCGCTCGGCATGCAGCATCAAATGCGGCCGCTGCCCGCCGCCGAGATGATCGAAATTTTCCGCGAGCAAGCCGGCGCCCTGGAAGAACGGGGCGTTGACCTATTTATTCTGGAGACTTTCAGCGACCTCGATGAACTCTCTGCGGCGGTGGATGCGATCCGGTCGTTTTCGAAGCTGCCGATCGTGGCGCAGCTTACCTATTCGGAGGAGGGCACAACAATCGGAGGGACGCGGCCGGGTGAAGCCTGGTCGAGACTACAGGATAAAAGCGTTCAAGCGATCGGGGCGAATTGCACGATTGGTCCGCAACTGCTGCTGCCGGTATTGCGGGAGCTGGGCGCCGCAGCCAAATTGCCGCTCAGCGCGATGCCCAACGCCGGGTTCCCACACCGCCTGGGCGACCGCATCGTTTATCCCAAATCATCGCCGGAATATTTTGCGCTGTTCGCACGAGAAGCAGTGGAGGTGGGTGTCCGGCTGCTGGGCGGATGCTGCGGCACAACGCCCGAACACATCCGGGCCATGGTCGACGCGACGAAACAATTGCATGCGACGAAACGCGTGAGCGTTGCAGCGCCAGCCGAGGCGGCCGCGGAGAAAACTCGGCCGGTTACGGCGCGCGAACCCGAAAGCAAACTCTGGAAGAAGATTCAGGCGAAGAAATTTGTCGTGTCGGTGGAAATCGATCCGCCGAAGGGAATTTCCACGGAAAGAATTCTGGAGCAGGCCGGACGCGTGATGGCGGACGGAAGAGTGGACTCGCTGGACATCAACAGCGGAACGCTGGCGCGAGTGGGAATGGACGCGCTGGTCCTGGCGGGATTGCTCGAAGCACATGGATACGAAACGATTCCCCACCTGACGTGCCGCGACGCCAATGTGATCGGGTTGCAGGCGATGCTGCTGGGAGCGTGGGCGGTGGGCGGTGTGCGAAACGTGCTGGCGATCACGGGCGATCCGCCATCGCTCGGCGATCATCCTGAAACGTCGGGCGTGTACGAAGTGGATTCTACGGGACTGGTGAAAATACTTTCGAGGCTGAATGAGGGGACCGACTGGGCCGGAAAGAGTCTCGGCGGCGCGACGAACTTCACCATCGGAGTGGCGGTGAATCCGGTGGCAGAAGACTTGAAGACCGAGATTCGACGTTTCGAAAACAAGATTGCCGCGGGCGCGCACTTCGCGATGACACAACCGATTTTCGATCCCTCCTATTGGCACGCATTCTTGAAAGCGATTGGCGGCAAATGCCCGGTGCCGGTGCTGGTGGGCGTCTGGCCGCTCGGGAGCTATAAGCAGGCGCTGCGGCTCAACAACGAAGTGCCGGGTATCGTGATACCCGAAAGCACGCTGAGCGAACTGGAACAAGCGGGCACGAGCGCCCGGGACCACGGGTTCGCGCTGGCCAAGCGCATGCTGGATTGGGCGAGGACGGAAGTTGCGGGGGCGTATTTGATTCCACCGTTTAAGAGATATGAAGAAGTTTTGGAATTGTTGTAGATGCGGTGAGGCAGGCGAATACGAAAACAAAGGGCGCAGGCGGGACGCCGAGGGCGCGAAGAGCGCCCTGCAAAACGTTCGACGCGAATCAGCTTGGCTTTCGGAGACGATCGAGGGCAGCGAAGAGTAGGACGCCGACGGCGGCGTTCACGACCGAGGCCACCAGAAGTTTCCAACTGAAGTAGGGGGCGGTGCGCGCCAAGAGCAGACGGTCGAGAAGCGTCAGCACGATTCCATGAAAATGAAAAAAGACTACGACCGCGAAAAACCGGCTGACGGGATGCTCGGTGTCCATCCGGCCGCCAATCGATGACGCGGCGTAGCCAACGAGAGTCTTGGCGATGCCATAATAGCCGATGGGCATGTGGCTGACGGCATCCTGCAGAATTCCGATCGACGCTCCAAGAAGAAGACCGGTCGAAGGATTCCGGCGGCTCAGCGAAAAATAAATCGTGACGAGCAACGGAAGCTCAAGCGCCCCGGCCCAGCCGCCGTACTTGTTCAGGAATGCCTGGACGACCAGCGCCAGGAACGTGACGGCCACGGTGGCGCCGCCATAGAACTTGTGAACCTCGATGTGCTGCTCGGCGTGTGCTCGCGTGCTCATGGCAATCGAAAGCGAAATATCTCCCTCAGGGCCTAGTTACGGGCCGTTGCGGCGGCGACGCAGCCGGAGCCGAACTTGGCACGCTGGCCGGAGGCAATTCCGCGCCTTTCTTGGGAGCAACTTCCTGCTGGGTTAAAAGGACAATGATTTCTTCCAGCCGATCCAGACGCGCGGAGGGCTGAACCGTGATGCGCTGAAAAGGATTGCCCTGCTTGGCTTCCGTGACCGTGCCGACGGGAAAATCCTTCGGGTAGATGCGGTCGTCGCCCGAGGTGAAGATGAGCTCTCCGGGATGGACTTTCTCGTCGTTGGAGATGTAATCGAGATGAAGAGCGCGCTCGCCAAAACCCTTGACGACGCCGTGAGTGCGGGTATCGGCGAGAAGCGCGCCGACGCCGCTGTCCTTATCGTCAATCAATAGAATTTGAGATGTGCTGGGAAAAACTTCGACAATTTTGCCGACAATGCCATCGGGGGTGATGACCGCCATATTGCGGCGAATGCGATCGTGCTCGCCGCGATTGATGAAGATGGTGCGACTGACGGAATCGGCGCCCGCGCCGATGACCTGGGCGGCCACCATGGAAACCTCGGAGCGGGAATCGCGGAAGTCGAGAAGTTTCGCGAGGCGATCGGCTTCGGCGGAACGGCTTTCGAGTTCGCGATTGCGCAATTCGAGGCGATCCAGTTCGGAGTGGAGTTGCTCGTTTTCCGCGCGCGCGTGGCGCAGATCGATGTAATTGCGCCAACCGCCGCGAACCGTGGAAATGGACCAAGTGCCGGCGCTCTGCAAGGGCGTGAGAACCTCGACGGCCCAGAGGCGAATCAGGCGGACGTCGCGTTCGCGCTTGATCTGGAAAGCCAGCAACAAGACCTGCGCCACCACGACGGTGGTGAGAAGCGTAAAGGGGCGCTGGCGAGTTGGGAAATCGAGCATCCTAAAAGCCCGAAGCGAGAATCTTTACTGCGCGTCCCACCGGGAACGCTCTGCTCGGAATGGCCCACACAACAAAGAATCGTCGAATCAAGGTTTCTTAATCGATCGAGACCAAGCGCAAGAGATGGAAGTCGCTGAGCATTTTGCCGGTGCCCAGAACGACGGATGCAAGCGGATCGTCGGCAATCGAAACCGGCAGACCCGTTTCTTCGCGAATGCGTTTGTCGAGATTCTTGATCAGCGCGCCGCCGCCGGTGAGCACGATGCCGCGATCGCTGATATCGGCGGAAAGCTCGGGCGGAGTGCGCTCGAGAGCGACGCGAATCGCGTTCAGGATCGTGGCGATGCATTCGGAGAGCGCTTCGCGGATTTCGTTGTCGTCAATGGTGACCGTGCGCGGAACGCCCTCGATCAAGTTGCGGCCCTTCACTTCGAGCGTCAGAGGCTTTTCGAGCGGATACGCCGAGCCGATTTCCATCTTGATGCCTTCGGCGGTGCGCTCGCCGACGAGCAGGTTGTACTTGCGCTTGAGGTAGTGCATGACGGCTTCGTCCATTTCGTTGCCAGCGACGCGGACGGAGCGCGAGTAGACGATGCCGCTCATCGAAATCACGGCAATGTCGGTAGTGCCGCCGCCGATATCCACAACCATGTTGCCGGAAGGCTCTTCAATGGGCAGGCCGGCGCCGATGGCAGCCGCCATGGCCTGCTCGACCAGGTAGACTTCGCTGGCGCGAGCGCGGTAGGCGGAGTCCTGCACGGCGCGCTTTTCCACCGGGGTGATTTCGCTGGGCACGCCGATGACTATGCGCGGATGCACCAGAACGCGGCGGTTGTGGGCCTTCTGGATGAAATAGGTGAGCATTTTCTCGGTGACCTTGAAGTCCGCGATGACGCCGTCCTTCATGGGCTTGATGGCCACCACGTTTCCCGGTGTGCGACCGAGCATTTCCTTGGCTTCGCGGCCGACCGCGACGACTTCGCCCGTGTTTTTGTTGATGGCGACGATGGAAGGCTCGTTGACGACGATGCCCTTGCCTTTCGCGTAGACCAGTGTGTTGGCGGTTCCGAGATCAATCGCGAGGTCGGAAGAAAATAAACTGAAGACCGACCGCATGCTGTGGCCGTTTTTGTTCACGGAACTGTACCGCCTCCCCCGGTGAAGCAATGTGTTGCAGCCGCTGCCCCCAGGCGCGACCGCAAGCTAAGGAATGAGAATCGAGACGCGCTTTATGGCGGTCCCGCCGCGCCGATTTTGCCCGGTGATCACAATGGTCTGGCTGCCGGGCGTCATCGGCGGGGTGAAATAATGAAACGTTCCGTCGGTGCGAACGTCCGCCACTTTTTCGCCGTTGATAATGAGCGTCGCGCCAGGCTCGGTCTTGCCGGTGACTTCCACCATATTACCGTGGAGTTCCGTGCCGTCTACCTCGAGGAACATTTCCTGTTCCTTGCCCTGGGCCACGAGGGTGAACTTGTAGGGATCGCTGAGATCGCTCATGGCGTCTTTGGCGTCCACGGCGCGCACCTTCCAAAAGTATTCGCCGGGATCGAGTCCGGCGACGTCCATCGAAGTCTCGGCGGTACGCCGCTCGAATAGAATCTTGTTGAACAGGGTGGATTTGCTGACTTGAAGCACGTAGGTCTTGGCGGTGGCGACTGACTGCCAGGCGAAATGAACCGGATCCTTCTTCGGATCGGCCACGATAATCGGTTGGAGGTTGAGGGGCGCGATCAAACTAGGCGGGGCGAGAACCTGGTGGGTGGTGATGGCTCCGCCTGTCGGAAAGGTCACGCGTTCCCACTGGCCGACGTCGAGGTGCTGGCCGCCGCGATTCATCTCGGCGCTGCCTGCGTTTACGGTAAATTGCTGCTGCTGAGTGCTCGGGTCGCTGCGAACCTCAGCGCGGCTGTTCTCGCGTAGAGAAGCAAGAGCATCTTCGAAGGAAATGTCCGCTTTCGATCCGGGATTGTTCCATGTGGGCGTAGCAAGGTCCACTTGACCGGCCTGAATGTGCATGCCGACGCGCGTGGCGCGATCCTGTTCGACCGCGTTCTCTTCCACGGTGACGAGCGTATCGCCCTTGACCGTAAAAGTGGTTCCGTCGGCGAAGGCGATACGCGCGACGCCCTCGGTGTCCGTGCGGATCTGATCGCCTTTGTCGAGTTGCAATTGATAGTCAGCGTTGGCCCACTGAACGGAACTGACTTTCTTAACCAGAACTTTGCCATCCAGATTGACGAAGCGGGCCTCGCGCGCGGTGGCCGAGGCGCCAGGATTGGAAGGCTTGGTCAGAGCATCGGAGATTTTCTTGACGACCGCCGCCGAGCGTTCCGGGAAAGCGAAATATCCAGCGCCGAGAATGACGGCAAAAGCGATGACGATATAAACCGCAATGGTCTTGTAGGTGACGGTGTGCCAATAGACCTCGACCTTTTGGATCTTGGGCTTCGGCTGAATCGGGATTCGCGTGTCAATCATGTGAAAAATGCACCAATTCTGGAATCTAGCATAGGGGTATGGGCCTTTCAACAAACCACGGGCGGCGTTGCGAAATCGCCAACCCCACCGATAGCGGGCAGGCCCCTTTTGAAGTCAGATGCGGCGCAACAGCATTGAGCAATTCCGGCATCCCATTTATGCCGAAAGTCCTTATAATCAATTGAGGGGCCGGGCGCCGAAGAGAAGAGACGGATTCCATCCAGCTTGGCGTTACCTTTCGGACCGCATCAGCGCCGAAATTACAATGCGTTTACATTTCATCTGAAATACTGGGGCCAATGCGGAAGGTGACGGACTGAACGTGCGAGGGACGCTCATTGATGTGCCGTAGCCGGCTTTCTTATTTCAACGCGCAACCGAACATTGCCACCGAGTATCGCGCTGCGGCATCTCTCCACAGCCACACTCATCACTCGAAGGAAAGCCTTCAATTCATTCCGCAATTCGCGGAGAAATACCCACTGCTGAAATGGGCGCTCGACCGCTGGTGCAAGACGGCGGCGATTCGCGTGGATTTTGAGCGGGCGTATTGGACGCCGCCGCTGGATGCGGAAATGTCGTTACGAGTCGAGAAAGATCAAATTGAACAGAAGCTGGGACGCGCAAGCTTTGTTTCCCTGACGGATCACGACACAATCGAAGCGCCGCTGTTGCTGCGAGCCATGCCGGAAACGAAGGATGTGCCGATCTCGCTCGAGTGGAGCGCGCCATACGGGGGAACTTTGTTCCATTTTGGCATCCACAATTTGCCGGACAAGTGCGCGCAATCGAGCGTCGCGAATCTCGCGCACTACACAAAGAATCCATCGGAAAAGGAGCTATACCAACTGCTTGCGGCACTGAACGAATTTCCGGATGTGCTGGTGGTTTTCAATCACCCGCTCTGGGATCAGTGCGAAGTCGGGCAAAACCTGCACGAGCAAGCGGTTCGGCAGTTCATGGAAACGGGCGGGCAATTCGTGCATGCCGTGGAGATTAATGCGACGCGAGTTTGGAGCGAGAACGATCGTGCGAGGGAGATGGCGGAACAGTGGAAGCTCCCGAGCGTCGCGGGCGGAGACCGGCACGGCTGCGATCCAAGCAGCGCGCTCAATCTTACGAACGCGAATTCGTTTTCCGAACTCGTGAACGAAATACGCTACGCGCAACGCTCGCACGTGCTGATGATGCCGCAGTATGACGAGCCACGATGCATTCTCATCATGCAAATGCTGCTCGACGTGATTCGTGAATATCCGGAGCATCCTTTCGGATCGCGCCGGTGGGACAACCGAGTTTTTCATCCGGGGCGCAAGACGCCGGAGGACACTCCGGTATCG
>DASPVY010000108.1:0-7500 GCA_035622115.1 Candidatus Acidiferrales bacterium | reverse complement strand
AAAGTTAATTGCGGTACGTCAAGCGGTCCGGCCTCATTCATCGATGTCTCATACAGAAACCAAGATAGTGTTTTGGGGAGTGCGCGGTTCGACTCCCACTCCCCATCCGAGCACTTGGCGCTACGGCGGCAATACGCCATGCATCGAAGTCGTGACGTCACCCGACTCGCGTTTTATTCTCGACTGCGGCACCGGTCTGCGATTGCTCGGAAACCGGTGGGAAGAGAAGTCAACTGAGCACGGAATCGACGCCCACATTTTCGTAACCCACTACCACTGGGATCACATCCAGGGCATCCCGTTTTTCCATCCTTTTTTCCAATCGCAGAACCGCTTTCATTTCTATAGTTTCCAATCCAAGTTTCTTGGACCCGATAGCTTGCGAAAAGTTCTGGAAGCCCAGCTTGCCAGTCCCTATTTCCCCGTGGATCTCACCAAGTTGACCGCCGCCCGCGAATTTAACGAGATCTCGGGCGGCGATCGCTTCGAGGTGAACGGGACTCGCGTCACGACCCGATGGCTCAATCATCCGCAGGGATGTCTGGGCTATAGGTTCGACACGCCGGGCGGCTCGATTGTCTACGCCACTGACAATGAGCCAGGGGTTCCCGAACTCGACGAGAATCTGCGGCAGCTCGCGGCAGGTGCGGACGTGCTGATTTGCGATGCGCAATGTTCACCCGAGCAACTGGCGAGCAGCCGCAAAGGATGGGGTCATTCGAGTTGGCTTGAATGTGTCAAGCTGGCGCGGCAGGTAAAGGCCCAGAATCTTTTCCTCTTCCATCACGACCCAGATTCGTCTGACAAGGTTGTGGACGGATTTCTTTACGCGGCGCGGCAGGAGTTTGGTCCCACTTGGGCATCTATGGAAGGCATGACGATTTCGCTCACCGCCAAAGGTGTCGACGTTGCCGTGCGGGACTCGCGTCTCGGGCAAAGGCGCCGCTTGCGATTTGCGGCCACGGTCAGCGGCGTCACCGAAGAGGGCGCGTCATTCGAGGAGAAAGCCACGGTGCGCGACATGAGCCTACACGGCGCTTATCTCGCGCTCGCCAACCGGCCTGCCTTGCAGTCGGACGTTCACGTGGTAATCGAGGCTTCGGCCGCGGACAATCATCCGAGTCTGCTCAGTTTGCGTGGCACCGTTGTTTACACCGAACCCGCTACGGACAAGTACAAGACCGGCGTGGGCGTGGTTTTCGTCGAGGACGAAGATCGCAGCCGCTCGCGTGACTGAATCTAGATGTCTCTCGAATCCCAGTTCCTGACTTTGGCGAGACAATTTGGATTCGCTAACCTCTCACCTTGACAGTTGACCCGCGCTCGTCGTTTCGAGAAACTATCCTTTCGACGGGCCGCAATCCCTTAGCTCATGCGCCAAGGGAGGCGTTCTCTACATAAACCGGGCCGCGCCTTTTTCGAGCACTTCAAATGAGGTTGAAAAAATGAGAGATGAACCTATCGGCGAACTGAATCCACCAAATCGCGTCTTGCTCACTCCCGGACCATCGTGCGTGGATCCGCGCGTCTATCGAGCCATGGTCACCCCGATCGTCGGCCATCTGGATCCGTGGTTCACGGACATGATGACTGAGGTGCAGATTCTATTGCGCCGCGGGTTCCGCACTGACAATCGCGTCACGTTTCCGCTTTCGGCGTCCGGTTCGGGCGGGATCGAAGCTGCGGTGCTGAATTCTCTCGAAGCCGGGGACGAATGTTTGGTGTGCGTCAACGGCGTGTTTTCAGAGCGCATGGCGGTGATTGCCAGCCGCACGCCGGCCACCGTGACGCGAGTCGAAGCGCCGTATGGCAGGCCGGTGGATCCGAACGACGTTCGTCGTGCGGGAAAAGGCAAGAAGATCAAATTCGTGGGCCTTGCGCACGGCGAGACTTCTACTTCCGTCATGCAGAACATTGACAACTATCGGAAAGTCGCCGACGAACTGGGCGCACTACTGATTGTAGACACTGTCGCGACGCTCGCGGGCGTGCCCGTCGACGTGGACCGTCAAAAAATCGACATCTGCTTCAGTGGGACGCAGAAAGCGATCAGCGCCCCTCCGGGAATGTCTCCGATGACCGTAAACGCGCGTGCCGAAGAGATGATTCGCGCGCGTAAGACGAAAACGCAAAGCTGGTATTTCGACCTCGAAACCGTGATGAATTATTGGGGCAAGGAACGCCTCTACCACCACACGCCGCCGATTTCGTTGATCTACGGGTTGCGGGAGGCCTTGCGCTGCGTCCTCGAGGAGGGTCTCGAAGCGCGTTGGGAACGCCACGCACAGAACCAGCAGGCGCTTGTCGCCGGTATCGAAGCAATGGGTCTCGAATTGTTCGTCACAAATCCCGCAGATCGCTTGCCGACGGTTACGGCAATACGGATTCCCGAAGGCATGGACGATCATAAAGTCCGGAAGCAATTGCTCGACGAATTCAACATTGAGATTGCCGGCGGCCTCGGTCCGGTCAAAGGAAAGATCTGGCGAGTCGGCCTGATGGGTTATTCGAGCCAGCGCAATAACGTGCTTCTTTTTCTCGGCGCGTTTGAAAAGGTGTTGCTCGACCAGGGTCATCGCGTGCCGTCAGGCGCAGGTGTAGGGGCGGCCGTGCAGAATTATTTGCAGGTGCAGCCTGTCGTTGCCGGCGGCGTCAAGTGAGCGGCGCGCGAAAGTGACAGTGTCGAAGGCGAACTTAGACTCTCTCCCGGAACCCACGCCGGCCCCCGATTCCAGGGTGGTCGCGGACACCAACACCGCGGCAGAGGAGACGCAACCGCGTCGAGTCATCGTCAATTCCGGTGCGATGAGCGAATTTATCGGCGCGTTCGACGTGCCGTCCAAGGTGACTAACTTCGTTTACCGCTGCCGCTTTTCACATTGCTGGAACGGAATCGCCACGCGCCATAGCGACACGATGGATTGCAAGTTTTTCGTGGACGGAAAGGGAGTGGTGCTCGGGCTCGCGCATCCTGGTTTCGTGAAATTTCGCGACGAGCGCGGCCGCAATCTGACGGATCGCGAGGCAAGTTACATCGCTGCGGAGTACCTCCGCGAGAGGCTCGAGCAGGAGGATGAGCACTCGCTTTATGATATTGCGGCCGCCGATGTGACGCGAATTATCAAACGGCTCGACATCCGCTGATTTCCCGGCCCGCGGCCGGTCTCAGGCGTCGGAGAGGGATTCGTCGAAGCCGGAAGAATCAATCTGAAGCTCGCCCGCCTCGAGGATCTCTCCGCAATCCAGACACTCGAAATACTGCGCGTCTTGATCTTTGGCGATCACCTGCGTGCGCAGGTGTTTGCACGCGGAGGGTTCGGGCACGCGATGTTTCCTTCTTACGCGCAATCTTATCACTATTAGTGCAGGCGTTGTGGAGTTGACAAACGGCGAGAATGCCTCTAATTGTGCGAAGGGCTCATTTGATCGGAGTTGCTTAAATGGCGGCTGAATCCATTACCGAGCAGAGAATCGGCGCCCTCCTATTCTATGGCTTCGTTCTCTTGCTGGCCTATTTGGTGTTTCGAGTCATTGCGCCGTTTTTGGCGCCATTGGTCTGGGCCGGCGTCCTCGTGGTGGTGTTCTCTCCGTTCCATCGAAAGTTGGAGAGGCGGTGGGGGAAAACTGTTTCGGCCATAGCAAGTACGGCCGCCGTGACTCTGATTCTCGTGGTGCCGATGATCCTTATGTCCGGCGCATTCGTGCGCCAGGGAATTCAAATCACGCATTCGATGCAGAGCGATATCGCAAACGGCCGGTACGAGTGGGCGAATAATACGTGGATATCTCTGGAAAACTGGTTCGCTGCTCAATCCTCGACGGATCTGAACAGCCTGGTGCGGGACCACGCTGAAGAGTTCGCACGCTATCTGGCATCGGAGCTCGGCGTCGCACTCCAGCATCTCGCGCGATTCGCTTTCGACCTTATCGTCATGATTCTGGCGATGTTCTATACCTTTCGCGACGGTCAAAAGATTGTGGCCCGAATTCGCAAGCTTCTTCCGTTCGAGGCTGAACACCGCGACCGAATGATCGGCGAAGCGCACGATCTGATCTTTGCGACTGTTCTGTCGACCCTAACCACTGCAGTCGTCCACGGATTTGTAGACGGCGTGATGTTTGCGATTGTCGGGATTCACGCGGCGCTCTTCTGGGGCGTAATCATGGCGCTGTGCTCGATTCTGCCTGTCGTCGGCTCATCGGTCGTCTGGGGGCCCGCCGCGATCTGGCTGGCCGCCCAAGGACACATCTCCCGGGCCATCGTTCTGGTGGCAGCTTGTGTTTGCATCGCTGCGGTAGTTGAGAATGTGCTGCGGCCGTGGCTGATCAGCGGCCGGGCCCAACTAAGCGGTCTCGTGGTGTTCATTGGCGTCCTCGGCGGCATCATGGTCTTTGGAGTCCTCGGTGTCGTGCTCGGCCCGATCATTATCGCGACGGCGGCCTGCGTCCTGGACATCTATACGGACCCGGGACCGAAACGGCACGTCATCGCGTGAAGCGGTTTCACGCCGAAACGGCGCCATGCTAGAGTACGTCCCTCAGTACGCAACATGAGTGACAAGACAACACTTGTAACGAACGAGCTGCCGCCGGAAAAGCTGCGCTGGCATTGCGACGCTTCGCTGGTCCCATTTGCGACAACCAGTGAGGCTCCTCTGGTCGAGGGCGAAATGGGCCAGGAACGCGCCCTTCGCGCTCTGCAGATGGGCGTCGAGCTGACCGCCTCGGGCTATAACGTCTTCATTTGCGGGCTCTCCGGAACCAGCCGTGGGGGCATGGTGCGCCGCATGGTCGAGCGGTTGAACCCAGCGCGCGAGCTCGCTCCGGATCGCTGCTACGTCAATAATTTCATGAGTTCCGACCGCCCGAGACTCCTGACATTGCCGCGAGGCCAAGCCAACGCCTTCAAGAAGGAGATGGAATCGGGCATTGAATTCTTACGCCGCAGAATCCCGCAGGTTTTCGAGGGCGAGCCGTTCCAACGCCAAAAGGCGCGCATCGTCGAGCGCTTCACCGTGCGCGAAAAGGAGCTGATGGACGACTTCACGCGCCGCATTTCTCGCGAGCAGTTCGCGCTCGGCCGGATGCAGGTCGGCGCCGTCGCGCTCCCGGAAATATTTCCAGTCCTCGAAGGCCAGATGGTGCCGATCGAAGAAATTCCCAAGCTGGTGCAGGATGGAAAGCTCGAGACCGTCGCCGCTGAAGATATCGAGCGCAAGTACGACCAATTCCGGCAGGAATTCACAGTCGTCTATCGAAAAACGCTCTCCCTGTCCCGCGAACTCGCCAGTGAGATGAGCTATCTCGAGCAGGAAGCCGCCTCCGTTCTCGTGGACGGGGTAATCGAGGAGCTGAAGGAAAAATATGCGAACGAGCAAGTCACCGAATACCTTGAGGAGGTTCGACATCACATTCTCGATAATCTGGAGCCTTTCAAGGAGCGTGAAGGCGAGGAAGAGCAGCCGCCTTCCGAAGGCGGAGGCGGGCCGCATCTCGAGCGCCCGGAGCGTGATCCGTTTCGCGTCTACGGTGTGAACGTCATCCTGGCGCATTCCGAGCACGATGCTTGCCCTGTGATCTTCGAGACGGTTCCCACCTACGCAAACCTCTTCGGCACGGTCCATCGCAGCTACGATAACCGGGCCGGATGGAACTCGGATTTCATGGACCTTCGCGGAGGTTCGCTTCTGCGCGCCGATGGCGGATATCTGATCATGTATGCGATCGATACCCTCACGGAAGCCGGGGTCTGGCGCACGCTGAAACGAACGCTCAACCATGGAAAGCTTGAAATCCAGCCGGTCGATGTTTTCTTCCCGTTCTCGTCAGCGGCAATGAAGCCGGAGCCGATTGAAGTAAACGCCAAAATCATCCTCATTGGCGACCGCGAGATGTACGAGCTGCTCTACAACTACGAGGAAGATTTTCGGAAAATCTTCAAGGTGCGGGTCGAGTTTGACGAAGAGATGCGCTGGAGCTCGGAAGTCATCCGCCATCTGAGCGGCCGGCTGCGAAAACTGACCGAAGATGAAAAACTCTACGCCTTCGATCGCAGCGCGGTGGCGGCCTTGCTCGAGCACGGCGTGCGCTGCGCGGGACGCCGAGGCAAAATTACCGCGCGCTTTTTCGAGATCGCAGATGTTGCCCGCGAGGCTTGCTATCTCGCGCGCTTGCAGAATGGCTCTGCCGTCGTCACCCGTGACCACGTTCGTAAAGCGCTCGATGCCAAAATCGAACGTCACAATCTTACCGAAACCAAGATTCGTGAAATGATCGAGCAGAACCAAATCTTTATTGATACGGCTGGGGAACGCGTCGGTCAGGTGAACGGCCTCGCCGTTCTCGAAATCGGCGGATACGCATTCGGTAAGCCGACGCGCATCACGGCGTCCGTCTCCCTGGGGAAAGTTGGGCTAATCAATATCGAGAGGGAAGCGAAACTCAGCGGGAAATTCCACGATAAAGGGATGCAGATTATCGCCGGTTATCTGCGGCGCTCCTTCGCCCAGGACAAGCCTCTTTCGCTCTCCGCCAGCATCTGCTTCGAACAATCGTATTCCGGAGTGGATGGCGATAGCGCAAGCTCCACCGAGATTTACGCGTTGCTTTCTGCGCTTGCCGATTTGCCGATTTCTCAGGAGTTCGCCGTGACCGGCTCCGTCAACCAGCAAGGCGATATTCAGCCGATAGGCGGCGTAAACGAGAAGATTGAAGGATTCTTCGATGTCTGCCGGCTCAAAGGCCTGACGGGCAAGCAGGGCGTCCTGATTCCGAGCGAGAACGTCGAAGACCTTATGCTCCGCGACGATTTGATCGCGGCTGTTGCCAAGGGCCAATTCCACATTTACCCGGTGGCCACGGTTCCCGAGGGCGTCGAACGGCTCACCGGTGTTCCCGCCGGAACCCGAGACTCCAGTGGCAAGTTTGAGCCGGGTTCGGTTTTTGCCCGCGTCGATGACCGGCTCACCAAGATGGCTGAGACGCTGCGCGGATTCAACGAGTAGGTCCTACCGCATCCGATCCATCAATTTCTGTTGGAAGTGTCCTTTGGCGGGATATCGCGCCCGCTAGAGCAGATGCTTGGTGTGCAATTTCATTTCGAGAGGCTTGTTGGCCCGCAGCACAGTCAGTTTGTAGTCGTGGTCGTAGTCCGCGAACATCGTTCGAACGTCGGCGAGCGTCAAATCAGCGGCGGCCTGATTGTCAATTCCCGCAATGATGTCGCCCTTTTGAAGGCCCGCCTCAGAGCCCGGTGAGCGCGAGGCTACGCCCGCGACCTCAAACGTTTTGAAATTGGGGCCCTTGGCCAGCACCGCTACCCCGCTTCCGTCAAGTTCGATGTTGTTCGGATAGCTTGAATTCGTCTCGATGATCATCCGCTGGTGCGGCAGATCGAGAATCACGCGAAATTTTTTCCAGATCAGGTTTCCAATGGCTGCGCCGCGTGGGAGCGCTTCTGTGCCGGTGGGTTCGGGAAACTCGACTGGCGGCGTGGCGATT
>DASPVY010000107.1:0-3015 GCA_035622115.1 Candidatus Acidiferrales bacterium | reverse complement strand
GCTTGCTCGGGTTGTTTGTCCGGCGGCCACGAGGCAACGTGAAAACTCAACGACTGCCGAAAGTCATCGATTAAGTTTTGAGAGGCCTGTGACTGATCGAGGTCCTGAACGATGATCGGAAGATCCTTCACGGTCAACGAGATGGCCGTGGTCTGCAGCAGCAGCAAAACGACGGGCAGCGCCAGCGCCAAAGCCACCGCGAGGCGATCCCGTATCAGCTGCGTCAGTTCTTTGCGCGCCTGTGCGAGAATTCTCCGCATGAGCCGTCCCGTTAGTCCTCCGCGCTGATCTTTCCGCGCTGGCGGGCTTGTTCGACCACGCTGATGAACACATCTTCGAGCGAGAAGCGTCCTTCGCGCGCATCCATCACGCGCACGCCTCCAGCTTCGAGCTTCTGGGTGTAGTCGCGAATTCCCGTTTCAACGTCGCCGCCCGTGATCAGATGAAGGCGCTTGCCGAATAATGCGACGCGCCAGTGCTGCGTCTCGGACTTCAGGAGGTCGGCGGCGCGCTGCGGATTGTCGACGCGAAACTCGAGCAGGTGGCCTTTCTGCTGGGCCTTGATTTCACTTGGCGTTCCTTCAACCAGAAGCTCGCCCGCGACCATCAATCCAAGCCGGTTGCACTGTTCCGCTTCTTCAAGATAGTGAGTGGTTACGAGCACCGCGGTGCCTGCGTCGGCGAGATCATTGATCATCCTCCAAAACGCGCGGCGAGCGAGAGGATCGACGCCTGATGTCGGTTCGTCGAGGAAAACAATGCCGGGCTCGTGCATGATGGCGCAGCCGAAGGCAACGCGTTGTTTCCAGCCGCCCGGCAAGCTGCCGGTGACCTGCATCTCCTTGCCTTCGAGTCCTGAGAAGCCGAGCACCCAGCGTTCCTTTTCTTTGCGCTCCTCGGCGGGCACGCCGTAAACGCCGCCGAAGAAATCGAGGTTCTCGGCGATGGTCAAATCGTTGTACAGAGAAAATTTCTGCGACATGTAGCCGATCTGTTGCCGGATTTCCGTCGAACGAAGCGCGCCACGCTCACCGGCGAGCTGCATGGTGCCCGTGGAGGGTTCCAGCAATCCGCATAGCATTTTGATCGTGGTTGTTTTTCCGGCTCCGTTGGCGCCGAGCAATCCATAAATCTCGCCGTAGCGCACCTGCATGCTGACGTTGTGCACGGCGATGAACGAGCCAAATTGTTTGGTCAAGTCCTGCGCATCGATCGCGATCTGCCCTCGCTTGCTCCGGTGATCGCGGCGGGAAGGGAAGGGCGTGTCCTGCATTTCCTGCCCGAACGATCGAAGTGTCGCGACGAAGGTATTTTCGAGCGCGGGCTCGTCCACACGCATATCGTCGATCCGGATCCCGTCCGCTCGCATCAGTTCTTCCACCGTTTCCTTCGCGGTTTCGGGCGAATGGGTGAGCAAATCAAGCCGGTCTCCGAAGCGCTGCACATCAAAAATGGGACGGTCGGGACCAACCACTTTCCTGACAGCACTGAGGGCCTTCCGGAGCTCCGGCGTGCGCAGCTCTATACGCTTGGCGTTCAAACTGGCGCGAAACTCATCCGGCGTGCCGATTTGCCGGATCTCGCCAAGGTGAATCAAGGCGATGCGGTGGCATCGCTCCGCTTCGTCGAGATACGGCGTGGCCACCAGCACAGTCAGTCCTTGACCGGCAAGGTGAGCGAGAGTGTCCCAAAACTCTCTCCGAGATACCGGGTCAACGCCCGTGGTCGGCTCGTCGAGCAGAAGGATTTGCGGCTCTGAAACCAGCGCGCAAACCAGCGCCAGCTTCTGCTTCATTCCACCGCTCAATTGGGCCGCCAGGCGGTTGCTGAAGCGATCCATGTCGAACATCGTCAGGTACCGGCCGCCCCGCTCGTGAATCTCCGCCGTGGAAACGTGCCGCAACTCGCCGATATACCGGATGTTTTCCATCACGCTGAGATCGGGATAAAGGCTGAACGTTTGCGTCAGGTAACCCGTCTGAGAACGGGCGTTGCGCGCGGGCTCGCCGAAAATTTCCGCCGTTCCGCTGGTAGCTTCCATCACACCAGCGAGGATTTGGAATGTGCTGGTTTTGCCTGCACCGTCGGCTCCGATCAAACCGAAGATTTCGCCCCGTTGGACATCAAAGGAGATTCCACGCACGGCTTCAAGGGCACCGTAGCGTTTCCAGAGGTCGCGAACATCAATCGCTGCTCGGGACGAGTCTGCAATGCGCACGCCGAGTTCCGCTCCGCCGGTGGTGACAGTGTTCATTGCGCTCGCTTGTGCGGCGGCCACGTGTTGCCGCTCGCCAGGATTTCGCCGTCCGCGGGCATTCCGGGCTTCGCGAACCCAATTCCCTGAGTCAATTGCACCTTCAGGCCCACGACTTGTTTCACGCGATCATCGCGAAAATAGGTATTTTCAGGAGTGAACGTTGCCTGAGGGTCGATTCGCAAAACGTAGCCGTCCAATGGCTGGTTGGGGCTGGAGTCCAGAAAAACATGCGCGGCTTGGCCGACTTTCAGCTTGCCGATTTCACCTTCTGGAACAAAGCCGCGCAGATAGACCTTGGATAGATCCAGGAGCGTCACGATCGCGGTGCCTGCCTGAACCACTTCACCCGGTTCGGCCGAACGCGTGATCACCGTGCCGGTGAATGGCGCCAGGACGGTTAAATCCGATCGATCCGCCTCCGCTTGGGCGAGTTGCGCCTGCGCCTCGGATATTTCAGCATTCGCGGCGGTGATCTCCGATCGTTGCTGGGCGATCTGCCGTTCAGTGCTGGCGACCTGAGTGAGGTGAATTCGCGGATTATCCAGATTCGCCTGAGCCGTCGTCAGCGCGCCTTTTGCCGAGTCTACCCGGCGTTGGGCGGCAGCGACCGCAGCGGCTTGCTGGTCGGCTTGTACCTGGGCTTGAAGACCCTGCTGTTCGGAAGCTGCGCCGGTCTTCGCCAGCCGGGTGTAAGCGTCGCGGTTGAATTCCGCCAGCCGCAACGCCGCTTGCTGTTGGGCGAGATCCGCCTCCGCCGC